>JAJRYM010000214.1 GCA_024275775.1 Nitrospirota bacterium | reverse complement strand
TAGAACCTTTACGGTCTCGGCGGTTACTTCAGGCCCGATGCCGTCGCCGGCGCAGAGCGCTATCAGCGGCATATCAGGAACCTATCTTCTTTCTAACGGACTCCATCAGCCCGCCGGAGCGTATAAGCTCCTGCATGAACGGCGGTATGGGGGCGGCGCGGTATTCTTCGTTCTTCGTGAGATTTTTTATTACCCCGCTATCCATATCTACCTCTATCTCGTCTCCCGCCGAAACTTTATCGGCCGCCTCGTCCGATTCGAATATCGGCAGTCCCATATTGAAAGCGTTGCGGTAAAAAATCCGCGCGAACGAGCGGGCGATTACGCACGAAATACCTGCTCCCTTTATGGCTATCGGGGCGTGCTCCCTGCTGGAGCCGCAACCGAAATTCTTCTGCGCCACGATAAGGTCGCCTCTTTGCATTTTGGACGGGAAATCCGGGTCGGCATCTTCCATCACGTGCTTGGCAAGTTCATCGGGGTCGCTCGTAATCAGATACCTCGCGGGGATAATCGCGTCCGTATCTATATCGTCTCCGAAAATATGCGCCTTTCCTTTCATCATCAGACTATCTCCTCCGGCGAAGATATCTTGCCGGTAACGGCGGTCGCCGCCGCTACGGCAGGCCCCGCCAGATAAATTTCACTTTTCGTCGAGCCCATGCGCCCAACGAAATTCCTGTTGGTCGTGGTAAGCGCCTTCTCGCCGTCGGCGAGGATGCCCATGTGGCCTCCAAGGCACGGCCCGCAGGTCGGGGGCGAGATTATCGCGCCCGCGTCTATAAGAATCTCCAGCAGACCGTTCTTCATCGCCCGGCTGTAAATCGCGGGGGACGACGGGATAACTATCATCCTCACTTTTTTAGCCACCTTTTTCCCTTTAATGAGATTTGCCACAAGCTCGATATCGGAATACCGCGCGTTGGTGCATGAACCGACGACAACCTGATTTACCCGCACTTCGCCGACTTCGGATATCCCGCGCGTGTTGGAAGGCAGATGCGGAAACGCCACCTGCGGTTCAAGCTCGTCGCCGTTTATCACGATACGCTGAAAGTATTCGGCGTCGGCGTCCGATTCGTAATAGACAGGCTCTCTCTGAAACCGGCCTTCAACGTATTCTTTCGTGATGTCGTCGGCGTGGAAGATGCCGTTTTTCGCGCCGGCCTCCACCGCCATGTTGGAAATCGTAAACCGGTCGTCAATGGAGAGATGTGAAATCATATCGCCACTGTATTCCATGCTTTTATAGAGCGCCCCGTCCACGCCTATCATCCCGATTATGTAGAGGATGATATCCTTGCCGCAGATCCATTTGGCAGGCTTGCCCTTAAGCTCGAAAAGAATTGTTTCCGGCACCTTGTACCACGCCTCGCCGGTTACCATCGCGGCGGCGAGGTCTGTGCTTCCAACTCCGGCGGCGAACGCGCCGAGCGCGCCGTATGTGCAGGTATGGCTGTCGGCCCCTATCACAAGGTCTCCCGGCCCGACGATTCCCTTCTCCGGCAGAATGGTATGCTCCACGCCCATTTCCGCGCCGTCGTAGAAGTGGGTTATCTCCTGCTCTTCGGCGAACTCCGCCACGAACTTTATCTGGTTGGCCGAAGCGATATCTTTTGCCGGGGCGAAATGGTCCATAACGAGGACTACCTTATCCCGGTCGAAAACCTTTTTCGCGTTTATCTTCCGGAAATTCCGGATGGCTATCGGCGCGGTGATATCGTTAGCCAGCGCGATATCGACACGGCAGTTGATGAGGTCGCCCGGCCGTACCGACTCCACGCCCGCGTGCGCGGCGAGTATCTTTTCAGTTATTGTCATTCCCATGATTTTGTTTCCCGTGTAAAAGGATTGATTTTAACAAAATAAGTCCGCCTGTTGAAACAATTTTCCTCGATAATCCGCCACGGTGCCCTTACCTGCCCAAACCTGTCATCGCGAAGCCGCACCTTTAGTGTGGCTGTGGCGATCTCGCGCAAAGAGAGATTAGCTTCGCTTCGCTCGCAATAACACGAAAAGGGCAAACGAGCTTCCTCACTTTAGATAATCATAGCGAAGTTTCTGCGAGTCCCGTCTTGGCCGGGCGAAGCTAAAATCACCCTCCGCTTGCACCTACCTTCATCGAGGGCGATTCATTGCGGTGGCAGGCCGGAGTTGGTAAAATTATGACCGTATAGAGCGCATGGAAAATATGGGAGATAAACTGTAATGAAATCGCTTTACTTCTTAAGCTATGCCGTGCTGGCGACGGTAGCCGCCATAGTGATTACATGGGCGCAATATCGCTCCTACAAAAAGGAAGGCACCCCGTTTAATTTTACGCTGGTAACAGTTGTTACCGCCGTTGCTCTGGCCATGTGGACAGGCGCCGCTCTTACGGCGTTCGCTTACAATACCAATACCGTTACCGCAGGTTTGGCGGCGTTCACTCTCGGCATCTCTTTAAGCGCCGTTTTCGCGTGGCAAACAACCAGACTCATGAGAAATATTATCTGCGACAAGCGGGCTCTTGATGAGTTAGCCACTCACGACGCCCTAACCGGACTTTGGAACCGCCGTATTTTCCATGAATCCGTAAGCGCGGAAGTTGCCCGCGCCATCCGGTTCAAACAGCCGCTATCCCTGCTGGTGATGGAGATTGATAACCTCCCGCAGATTAACGACGCTTACGGTTTTAAGAGCGGGGATATGGTTTTGCGGGAATTGGGCGCGCGCCTTAGGGAAGTTCTGCGCACGATGGATCGCGCCTGCCGCTTCCGCAATAATATGTTCGCCCTGATTCTTCCCCAAACAGACGGCGCCGCGGTGAAGCTCCTTCTTGCACGGTTGAAATCGCTGGTGACGGAGGTGCCGTTCGATGTCGGAGATAAGCAATCTATAACACTGACATTCAGCATGGGGATAGCATCGATGTCCGAACACGTGAAGGAGGATGCTTCTTTAATTTCAGCGGTAATCAGCGCCGTGGACGCCGCGAAAGCAAGCGGCGGCAACTGCGTTTATACATTTGCGGGCGAAGGCGACTGCCGGCTACTTAACTGACCCGCGCACTACCCACCCCGCAGTTTATGAGGTCGCCCCCCTGTTGAAACAATTTTCCTTGAGAATCTATATCGACCACGGACATATGTGGAAGACGCAACGCCCCCCCAGACATGTCATCGCGAAGTTCCCGCAGGGAACTGTGGCGATCTCGTTATAGGAGAGATTAGCTTCGCTTGTGGCTCGCAGAAACTCCCTCGACTATGAAAGGTAAGGTAGGTCGTTTTGCCGCGCTTCGCTCGCAATGACACGGAAAGGGTAAATCACGCCCGCCTGTTGAGAGAATTTTCCTTGATAATCGCAACGGTTTTTTGTGTTAAATTGGACAAATAAGAAGGCTGATAAACCAGACGAAATGAAGACTGAATATAAAAGAGAAGACCTTGGTGTTGGGGTTCGCGGAAAGCATTACGAATCATATAAAGCGTC
>JAJRYM010000013.1 GCA_024275775.1 Nitrospirota bacterium | reverse complement strand
TGCCGTAAGCCTCAGCCACCCCAAGCGCGATATTGCCGGTTCTACGTTCTCCATAGGCTGGTTCGGCCTTGGCGATAATCTCACCTCGCAATATTCCTACAACGGGCCGGTTGTCTATACGAAGGGGAAACGCCTCACCGAAAAGCCGGACGAGGATGAAAAAGAAACCTACGAAGGAAACATCGAATGGGCCGGCCTGATAAACAACTATTACTGCATGGCTTTCTTCCCGGAAAATGGGCAGACAGTCGTAAACATTGCCCTGTTGGAAAAGGGTGTTTACTCCGCGTCCGTCAGGCTTGTGTCGCCCGGCAACGGCAGGCCTGTAAATCTTTCTCTTTACGCCGGCCCGAAGGCGATCAATGACCTCAAGCAACAGGGAAGAAAATTCCAGAAAATGATCAATTACGGCTGGTTCGATATCATCGCGAAACCGCTTTACAGAATGCTTATCTGGTTTTTTCATCTCACCGGTAATTTCGGCGTGGCGATTATCGTTCTTACCGTGATAATAAAACTTCTGTTTTTCCCGCTTACGCAGAAAAGTTTTCGCTCGATGAACAAGCTGAAGATAATTCAGCCCCAGATGAAAATCCTGCAGGAGCGCTACAAAAAAGACAAGCCGAAACTCAACGAGGAGCTTATAGCTCTTTACCGGAAACACAATGTAAACCCGATGTCCGGATGCCTGCCGATGATTTTACAGATACCGGTGTTCATAGCTCTTTACAAGGTTCTCTTGGGGTCGATTGAACTTAAAGGCGCAGATTTCGGCCTCTGGATACACGATCTTTCCATGAAAGATCCCTATTACGTTACTCCGATTCTGATGGGCATGTTAATGTTTCTGCAACAGAAGCTTTCCCCGCAGGCCAACGACCCGATGCAACGCAAAATGATGATGGCTCTGCCGATTGTATTTACGGTGATGTTTTTGAATTTTCCCGCCGGGCTTGTTGTTTATTGGATTGTGAATAATATTCTTTCAATAGCCCAGCAATGGTACATTAAGAAAGAGGCGTGATGATGGACTGGATGGAAGCCAAAGGTAAAAGTTACGGGGAGGCCGTGGAGGCGCTCCTTCTTTCTCTCGGGGCGGATCGCTCCGAGGTGGAAATCGAGGAGCTTGGGCAGAAAAGGAAGCTTTTCGGTCTCGGCGATAAAGTGTACCTTGTGCGCGGCAGGCTGAAAAAGGAAGCCGTTGACGGCAAAAAACATGAAGATGTTTCCCTCGAAACTCTTTCTAGAGAAATAGCGAAAATCGGCGCCGATCTCTCCGAGACCGGCAATGAGAGCAAAGCGTTTCTTGAAAAAATCCTTGAGGGCATGGATATTCGCGGCGCCGATGTGCGCGCTGTTGAAACCGGTAGCGCTCTCCTGCTGGAAATAACAAGCGGCGCGGGCGGGCGGATAATCGGCAGAAAAGGGGAAACGCTGGAAGCTCTCCAGACGATAGTGGAAATATTCGCCACGCGCCACAAGGGCGCCCGGTACGATGTGATCGTCGATACCGAAGGCTACCGCAGTCGACAGCAGTCCCGGCTGGTGGAGCTGGCCGGGGAGATGGCTAAAAAGGCGGTGGCAAAAAAGAGCAGGGTGGCATTGAAACCGATGTCGTCGGCGGAGCGCAAAGTAGTGCACGCCGCGCTTCAGGAAGATTCATCCGTGGAAACCCGAAGCGAAGGAACGGGCGACAACCGCAGGGTCGTAATCTTTCCCGTCAAGTAGCGGTCCCGGCACGGCTTCATGTTTGTTTCTCCTGTTTCGTTGATTTTCCTTTTTTGAACGGGTTTAATGGTTCGCTATGCAGTACGAAACCGTTATAGGGCTTGAAGTTCACGCCCAGCTGAACACGAAATCCAAAATATTCTGTTCCTGCCCCACTACGTTCGGCTCTAAGCCGAATTCCCAGGCTTGCCCGATATGCCTTGGAATGCCCGGCGTTCTGCCGGTGCTTAACAGGGAGGTCGTTCAAAAAGCCATACAGGCGGCATTGGCCACGAACTGCGAGGTGGCGGAACTTTCCCGGTGGGCGCGGAAAAACTATTTCTATCCCGACCTCCCCAAGGGGTACCAGATTTCCCAGTTGGAACTTCCGCTCGCCGTAAACGGCTGGCTGGAAATCGTCCTTAACGGCGCTAAAAAGAAAATCCGCCTCAACCGTATCCACATGGAGGAAGACGCAGGCAAATCAATTCACGGCGAAAATTTCAACGACCCGGCCCATACCTACGTCGATCTCAACAGAACCGGCGTTCCCCTTATAGAAATCGTAAGCGAGCCGGATATCGGCACGCCGGAAGAGGCGAAGCTCTACCTCGAAAAGCTCAGAAATATTCTGCTTTATCTGAACGTGAGCGACTGCAACATGGAGGAAGGCTCCATGCGGGCGGACGCGAATATTTCCATACGGCCTGTCGGGCAGAAGGAACTCGGCACCAAGACCGAGATAAAAAATATGAACTCCTTCCGCTTCCTTCAGCAGGCGCTTTATTATGAAATCGAGCGGCAGACGGAAGTCCTGAACGACGGCGGCAGAATCATTCAGGAAACGCGGCTGTTCGATTCGAAAAAAGGGATTACACTCCCGATGAGAAGCAAAGAGGAAGCGAACGATTACAGATATTTTCCTGACCCCGATCTCGTGCCCCTCGTGGTTTCATCGGAATGGGTGGAAGAGACGAGAGCCGGCCTGCCGGAGCTTCCAGACCCCCGGCGCGATAGATTCGTATCGCAGTACGGCCTGCCGGTTTACGATGCGGAAGTGCTTACGAGCGACAGACAGCTGGCGAACTATTTTGAAGAAGTCGTCAAAATGGGCGCCGACCCGAAAAACGGCTCCAACTGGATAATGACGGAGATACTCCGGCTGATTAAAGATAAAAACCTTCTAATCACCGAATGCCCCATAAAACCCGCCATGCTGGCCGAACTGCTGGCGCTCGTCAAAGATGGCACGATTTCCGGGAAAATCGCCAAGCAGGTTTTCGAGGAAATGGAAACATCTGGAGGCTCTCCCAAAACCATCATCGAGAAAAAAGGGCTCGTTCAAATAAGCGACGAAGGCGAGCTGGAAAAGCACGTCGATGCTGTAATATCGGCCAATCCCGGCGAGGTCGAAAAATATAGAGGCGGCAAAGCCGGTCTTCTGGGCTTCTTCGTGGGGCAGGTTATGAAAGCCACGCGCGGAAAGGCGAACCCCGCGCTCGTCAACAAACTTCTCAAGGAAAAGCTCAACGCCTGACCCCTTTCCTCATAACATTGGCATCATCAAGATGCTACTACTCGCAAATGTCATGCTACTAGGGCAGAAACCGATATCTGTTTGTCAGCCTCAGATTGCTTCAATGGAGATGTTGTGTTTTGAAATAAGAATAAAAAGCGGCGTATTCTTGCACAACACTTAATAATAACTATGTTTTGCAGATTAGAGGATTGGAGGGCGAAAATAGGAATATAATATAAAAAATATTTACCGGAGAAATGTAATATGCGTCTTTCACAAATCAGAATAAAGAATTTTCGCTCTTTTAAGGATTCAACTATTTCTTTAGATCGCTATACATGCTTAGTTGGGCCGAATGGCTCAGGCAAATCAACAATACTTCAAGCGCTAAACGTATTTTTTAGAAATACATCGTCAGCATCTACTAATTTACACCATCTATCAAATGAGGATTTTCATCACAAAAATACTAATAATCCTATTAAAATAACACTAACTTTTGAAGAACTGTCACCAGAGGCACAAAAAGATTTAAAAGCATATTATCGAAGCGGAAAGCTCGTAATTTCAGCTATCGCAGAATGGGATTCGGAAAAACAGTCTGCAGAAGTAAAGCAACACGGCTCTCGATTAGTCATGAAAGCTTTTAGTAAATTCTTTGATGCTCAAGACGACAAAGCTAAGGTTGCAGAGCTTAAAGGAATTTATAAAAATTTAAAAAATGAATATCCTGACTTATCCACGGCATCAACTAAAGCTGATATGGAAACGGCTCTCAGAGAATATGAAGAGAATCATTCGGATAAATGTGAACTTGTGCAAAGTAAAACTCAATTCTACGGTTGGAGTAAGGGAGAAAATCTACTTAGAAAATATCTACAATGGATTTATGTCCCATCCGTAAAAGACGCTTCTTCAGAACAAGAAGAAGGAAGAAACACTGCTCTTGGTCAACTATTAGCAAGAACTGTTAGGACTAAAGTAGACTTTCAAGAATCAATTAATCAACTACGGGAAACAGTTTCTCAAAATTATAAAGAGATCATCCAGAAGGAGCAATATGTGCTTGATAATCTAAGCGCATCTCTTACTAGTCGAATCCGAGAATGGACACACCCAGGCACACGCATTGAGCTTGAGTGGTACTACAATCCAGATAAATCACTTATGATAAATGAACCTTTAGCCAGGCTAGAAGTAGGGGAGCATGATTTTATAGGGGAAATAGCTCGCCTAGGTCACGGCCTTCAAAGGACTGTCTTTGTATCATTGCTTCAAGAGCTAGCTGACAGTGATGAACAATCCGAATCTACATTGATTTTAGGGTTTGAAGAACCAGAATTATATCAACATCCCCCACAAGCTCGACATATGTCAAGCGTACTTGAAACATTATCAGGAAAAAATTCTCAAATAATATTGAGTACGCATAGCCCTTACTTTGTATCAAGCAAGGGTTTTGAAAATATCAGAATGGTTAGAAAATCTAAGGATGATATGGCTTCAAAGTTATCACATGCTACCTATGATGAAATATCAGAGACAATTGCAAAGGCATTAGGAAAAAAGCCTGTATCACCTACGGCTATGTTAGCAAACATTGCGCAAATTATGCAGCCATCACAAAATGAACTTTATTTTGCCAACATTGTAATATTAGTAGAAGGGATTGAAGACATAGCCTACCTTTCAACGTACTTACAATTAAGCGGTAGATGGGATGATTTCCGAAAATGCGGGTGTCATTTTGTTGTCACTTCAGGCAAGACTAGTATGAGTCGCCCATTGGCAGTCGCGAAGGCATTAGATATTCCGGTATTTGTAGTATTTGACGCTGATGCCGATGCAAAAGAAGATCAATTAGCAAACCATGCTCGCGATAATAAGTGCATCATGTCTCTTTGTGGTATTGACAGTGAGGAGGCATTACCTGAGAAGACCTTATACCTTGGTAATGCCGTAATATGGCAATCGAACATTTTGGCTGTTGTAAAGAATGATTTTGGTATTGATAAATGGCAATCAGCAGAAGAAAATGCTAAAAGCACTCAGGGGTATACGGTAGGAAAAAATAGAAAAAACATTCTTTTGATTGCGGCAACTCTCGAAGAATTATATGAAAAAGGAGAAAGATCTAACGTGCTGGACAGGGCTTGTGCGCATATTATTGAGTACGCAGAAAAATATTATTAGATATTGACTGTCCTCAACTGCGGTAGTTACTAAAAGCCTTTACACTCGGCCTCCCGATAGTTTCAGGTAAGCGGCTTTCTTGGAAATCTCACGGAAGACGCACTCGGCGTTTTTCCTGCATTCGGCGAGTGTGCCGTTGTTGTCTATAACGTAATCGGCGAGTTTGAGTTTTTTCGGCAGAGGCAGTTGCGCCGAGATCCGTTTTTCTATTTCCGCTTTTTTCCATCTGCCGGTTTTCAGAAGTCGCGCCGTCTGGTTTTCGCCAGATGTATTCATAACAACGAGAACGTCCTTCCATTTATGGGAGCCGGATTCAATCATCATCGGCGCGTCAACCACCACCACCCCGTTTTCATGTTTCTTTCGGTAGTCGCGGGTAAGTCTTTTTTCCTCTTCCAGCACGCGGGGATGGATTATCGCGTTCAGTTCCTGTAGCGCCTTCCTGTCGCGGAATACGATATCGGCCAAGCTCTGACGGTTCAAACGGTTGTTGCGGTAAAAAACTTTTTCGCCGAACCGCGCCTTTATATCGCGCCACGCCGGCTTTCCCGGCTTTACGACTTCGCGCGCCAGCTTGTCGGCATCTATCACGAACGCCCCCATTTTCTGAAAAACGCGAAGCGCGGTAGATTTTCCCGAACCGAACCCGCCCGTAAGGCCTGCTACGATTACCATATCACTCGAACGGAAGCCGCTCCGCGCCGAAATCTATTACGAACCGGTTAAAATCGGTTTTGGGAAACCCGATAACGTTACTGATACTGCCGTCAACCCCGGAGATGAGATCGGCCCCTTCGCCCTGAATAGCGTACGCCCCGGCTTTGCCCGCGTATTCGCCGATCGCCAGATATTCCTCTATCCGTTCCGGCGAGAGTTCTTCGAAAGTCACTTCCGTTTTGCTCACGACCGTCTTTTCCATATTTTCATCTTTCAGGATGAACGCCAGCGCGGTTATAACTTCGTGCGTCTTTCCGTTCAGCCGGTTCAGTATGCCCCTTGCGTCATTCTCGTCGGCCGGTTTCCCTATAAGCTCTCCATCGAGGCTCACTATCGTATCAGCCGCTATCACAAGCGATTCAGGCCGTTTTTCGGCCACCTCCCTGCCTTTGAGCAGGGCGAGCCTGCGCGCCGCCGTTTCGGCGTCCTCCCCGTCGATAATAGTTTCATCCGCCGCTGAAGGAATAACGTCGAACCTCAGCTTCAGCCCTTTGAGTATTTCGATTCTTCTGGGCGACCCGGAAGCGAG
The DNA here is from genome assembly GCA_024275775.1 of Nitrospirota bacterium. GTDB lineage: Bacteria > Nitrospinota_A > UBA7883 > JACRGQ01 > JACRGQ01 > JAJRYM01. The sequence goes on along the minus strand of JAJRYM010000013.1, from coordinate 599 downwards.
AACGACCGGCAGTTTTTCCATGAACGGCAAATCAGATTTTCGCGGCGCGCTTTATAAGCAGATGATCTGCCAGCACAAGCGCAACCATCGCTTCGGCCACCGGCACAGCGCGCGGGCAGACGCACGGGTCGTGCCGTCCTTCCACAACCACCTTCACGTTTTCGCCCCGGCTGTTTACCGTCTCCTGCTCTTTCAGGATGGACGGGGTAGGTTTTACGGCAATTCTCACGACGATATCCTCACCGGTCGATATTCCGCCCAGAATGCCGCCGGCGTGGTTTGTTTTGAAACCGGGTTTTCCGCCAACCATCTCCATAGGGTCGTTATGTTCGCTTCCGCGCATGGAGACGCAGTTGAACCCTTCACCTATCTCCACACCTTTAACGGCGTTGATGCCCATAAGCGCCGCCGCGAGGTCGCCGCTTAGCTTGTGATAGACGGGAAGCCCCAATCCGGCCGGCACGTTCCCTGCCCGCACCTCTACTATGCCGCCGAGCGAGTCGCCCGATTTGCGCGCTTCGTCGATTGCTTTCACCATTGCAACAGCCGCCTCCGGGTCGGGGCATCGCACCGGGTTGTTTTCTATCTCCGCTTCGATG
>JAJRYM010000213.1 GCA_024275775.1 Nitrospirota bacterium | reverse complement strand
AACTCCCTTACCATCAGGCTGTCTTCGGAGGAAACCGGCTCCCGCTCGCCCGGTGCGGACGGCAGTTCATCAAAAGAAAGAAAAACCGGATCGGAGATAATGTCGTATTTGCCGGAGAGTATAAGAGCCCGTTTCACGTCGTTGGCCAGTTTGGCGATTTCAGCGGGAGGGAAACCGGTTTCGCAGGCTATCTCCTCCTCGGACTTCCGCAGTCTCAGAAAAACGCAGACGGTCTGCGCGTCTTTCGGCAGTTTTCTCACTTCAACCGGCAGACGGCTGTAAGCGGTATCGCTAAAAAACTCTGCCATATTTCCACCTCATCCAGTCGATATAAAACTCACGCGAATTAAGCACGCTCCATACGAAAGTTGCAAGCCTGCTGTCGTTCCGCGCCGAATAACGGGTTATCCGCCGGGAAAGCTGTTGCAGAATCCAGATGTACGTATCCATCCCGTCGTCGCACTCGTCGCCCCGTTTCGCTGGGGCGCCTTTCATTTGTGAATGAAGGCTCGCCAGCCCACAGCTTATCTCCCGCGACCTCACCGGGCAGTGCCGTTCGCAGAATATCCTCGCGCGGTAGAGTGCCCAGCCGGAATAAGCATGCACGAAATCTTTCCACGCTTCGGAATCGCCTTCCGCTATGCGGGAGACTAGCGCGAGGTCGTCCCGGCAGTTTCCGTTGTTCTTCAGGTTTTCCATAGGTTTCATTGTAAAACGAACCCATCTTACCCGAACAGACAGACTTACGGCGATTTGCCGGCTGAAATAACGGCCGTATCATTTCCATACTCTTTAATTAGACGGACAAGAGAAAAAACCGGCTTACGCCGGATGGAGACTATTCGCCGAAGGAGCGGATATCGTCCAACAGGTCGTCTCCCACTTTGCCCGCCTTGCGGTAACGCTCCATCGCCTTCCCGCAGTCGCAGGCGCGCTCCATGCCTGCAAGCCCGCCAAGCGCGCCGCTGATTATTTCAGGAAAAAGCTCGAAAGACGACGCCACCTTCGCGCTCTCCTTTTCGGTGAGCATCCCCTCGAAAAGCTCCCCTTTTTTGAAAGGCCGTTTCTTTATCCCCTCGGCGAAATTGCTCATCATGCAGACGGAGGCGTAACAGATTTCCATCTCGCGCGCCAGAAAAGCTTCCGGCGCCAGCGTCATGCCTACCATGTCGGCGCCCATTTTTCGGAACATCTTCACCTCGGCCGGAGTTTCAAGCCTCGGCCCTTCCGTACAGCAGTAAACGCCCGACTTCCGAAAATCCGCCCCGGCCGACGAAAGGCCGCCGTCCAGCGATTTCCGTATTTCAGGACAGAACGGCTCGCCAAGCCTTATGAAACCGAGGCCGGTGTTCTTGTAGAAAGTCCCTGCGCGGTTGCGCGTCTGGTCTATTATGTCGTCCGGCACGCAGAAACTTCCCGGCGCTCTGGCCGGAACGAGCGACCCCGGCTGAGACCACGAAATTATCCGCTCCACGCCAAGCAGTTTGAGCGCCCATATATTGGCGCGGTAGTTCACGAAAGGAGCGGTTATCTCGTACCCGAAATCGCCGTGGCGCGAGAGAAAATAGAAAGGGGTTTCGCCGCCGAAGCTGTGTATGATGCCGCTCTTGCCGAAAGGACTGTCCAGCTCAAACGAATCGGTCTCCTCCCCGAACGAATGCCGCGCCAGCAGGTCGTACCCCCTGCTCCCCCCTATTACCGCGAATTTGCTTGCTCCGCTCACCAGTCTTTCTCCAGTTTTTTCTCTGTCATCTGTCCTCGGCGGAATTCCTTCTGAACCTTTTTTTCGTTCTGCCTTAAAGCTTTGAGAATTTGTTCAACCTCTTCCGGGCTCATTTTACCCGGTTTTTTGTCCGAAGATTTTTTCTTTTCGGCCTTCTCCTGCTCGCCTTTCTTTTTTTCTTCTTTTTTCGCCTCATCCTTTTCAAACATGTCCAAGCCATGGACATATTCGGAAATCGTGTCCAAATATTCACTCTTTATGGACATGTTATAAATACGTGTCCATGCCGTGGACACGTTATCCCGCCGACAACAGCTTATACAGTTTCACATTCAAATATAGATTTTCCTTGCCAATCCTATGAAGCTTGAGCGCCTTTATTTTTTCCAGCTCTTTCAAATATTCTGCCGCTGTTTTCCTTTCGGCGATGCCGGCGTCCACAAGAAACTGTCCCTTAGTGTAGGGTTGATGAAACAGTAGTTCTATAAGTTCCTTTGAGTACACTCTTGAAGGAAGCTTTTTCTTCGCGAGCTGAAGAGTCTTTTCCATAAGATCCCTGATTTTTACGATTCTATCCCTCGTGAAGAGCGCCGTCTGCTCTACAGCATCCAGCATGTAGAGAATCCACGGTTCCCACCGGCCACGTTCGGTTACTCCGCACAGAAGGCGATAATAATCGTTTTTTCTCTCAATAATGTATTTACTGAGATACAGCACAGGCAGATCCAGAAGATCTTCCAATACCAGATAAAGAATATTGATAATCCTGCCGGTTCTGCCGTTGCCGTCCGTGAAAGGATGAATTGTCTCGAACTGATAATGAATGACGGCCAGCTTGATGAGCGGATCTACAGCGTTATCCGCGTGGATGTAAGATTCCAAATTTTTCAGTTTATCCCGCAGGAGGGATTCGCCCTCCGGCGGCGTGTATATCACCTTGCCTGTAGCGGCATTTGCAATCGTTGTTCCAGGAATCTTTCTTATGTTGAGTCGGCTCTCTTTGATCGTCTGCACAATTTTTACGAACAGGTTGGTCGTCAACAGAGGCCGTTTTTTGAGAGTACTGAAACCTTCCCAAAGGGCATGCCTGTAACACAGCACCTCTTTTGTGGCCGGGTCTATCCGACTTGTTTTAGCGCTGAACGCCCTAAACAGAGCATCGTTGGTTGTAACGATGTTTTCAATTTCAGAGCTCGCCATGGCCTCCTGAAGGATAACGGAATTTATGAGAATGGATTGATCGGGAATGGTATCGCCGAGGCCCTTCAATTCAGCTAAAGCCCGCCCGGCTAAAATCGCTTTCTTTAAGATGGCCATTGTCTCTATATCCGCTTTTGGAGGAAGCAAAGGTAAATCGTTATATGGCTTTTGCGAATTAAATCCCATATCCCAATGTCTCCAAGTTCTTCTTGATGGCGGCTTTTCCGCTCACCAGTCTTTCTCCAGTTTTTTCTCTGTCATCTGCCCTCGGCGGAATTCTTTCTGAACTTTTTTTTCGTTCTGCCTTAAAGCTTTGAGAATTTGCTCAACCTCTTCCGGGCTCATTTTACCCGGTTTTTTGTCCGAAGATTTTTTCTTTTCGGCCTTCTGCTGTTCGCCTTTCTTTTTTTCTTCTTTTTTTGCGTCGGCTTTTTGGGATTCCTTTTTCTCCGTCGATTCTTTTTTGTCGGACTTCCCTTTCTTCTTCTCCTCTGATTTTTTCTGATCGTCGGATTTCCCGTTTTTCTTATCGTCTTTTTTCTTCTTCTCTTTTTTATCCTTCTTGTCGTCCTTCTTTTCCTTTTTCATCTTTTCAAGTTTTTTGAGAAGGGCGAGCGTATGTTCAAGATATTCCTTCGCCGTTTTATCGGACGGGTTATCAACAAGAATTTTCTTCAGCGCGGACGATGCGTTGGAAAGATGTTCACCCGCTTTTTTCGAGTCGCCATCTTCCAGCTTTTGCTTGCCGACCCAGTACTCGGCCTCGCCGAAGTTAGCAAGGCTCCTTTCTGCCAGCTCTTT
>JAJRYM010000212.1 GCA_024275775.1 Nitrospirota bacterium | reverse complement strand
CCGGCGCTGTGCGCGGCGGCATTCGATGCGGAAGTGGCGAGATCATTAAGAACCAGCTCAAGATTGTCGAGCTGTTTTATCTGCTCTTCAGCGCCGTGAAACTGTTTTTTGGCCGCGTGCGTAATGTTCTGCACAGCTTCTCCAAGAGTTGTAGCGTTAAAGCGGATGCCCTGAACAAGATGGCTGAGGCTGTTTACCATGTTGTTGAACGAGTTCACAAGCTCGCCGGGGTTATCAATCGTTTTGGAAAGGTCGCCTTCCGCCATCATTTTCGCGCTTGAAGCTATTTCGGTGAGCGACTGGGTCATCTTATCGAATGCCGCGGCAAGCTGGCCCATCTCATCTTTTGATTTAAAATCCAGCTGTACGTCAGTTATTTCGCCGTTGGCTATCTTTTCAGCCGCGGCTACAACGCTTTTGATGGGGCTGTCCACGAGCCTGGTGAGCATGGAGACTATCAAAAACATAAGCAGGGCGATGAATGCGGCGGTTACCTTGAGAATGGTCATTCTGTCTTCCCTGATATCCGCACCGAACGCCGCCATCCTTACGCGCATGCTCAGCCCGCCCAGCAGAGCGCCGATTTTCACCTTGTGGCACTCCACGCATTTGCCCGATTCGGCTTTCATGGGAACACCCACTTCGACATACGGGTCGCCGGCATTTTTGACCACGCTAGTTACCGGCTTGCCCGCTCCAAACACCCTCCGTTCAAACGCCCCTCGAATACGGCTTTCGGATGGGGTGGCGCCGAATTCTATTTCCATTATGGGAGATCGGAAGGAGTGGATGGACAAAATTTCCGGCTTTGACGAAAACGCGTCCAGAATAATTTTCCTGTCGTGCCACGCGTTGCCTACCATAAGGTTGACAAGCGCTTCGGAAACCTGCCGCGCGGCGCTCTTACCGAACCACTCCGCCTCTTTCTCGATTGATTTTTCCTGCTGTAGATAAACAATGGTTCCGCCGAACCCTACAATTGCCAGAACGCATACCAGCACCAGAAATACGATTTTATTTTTAATGCTCATTTTTCACCGCTTCCTTTAAATTCGCACACTGTCGGATTTAAGCAGGGATTCTACATCCATGTGAAGTATCTTTTCGTTTTCAACAGGCAACATACCGTTAATGAATGAATAACTTTTCGCCGATTCAGGCAACGGCTGAAATTCTACGGGAATTGCCAGAGAACGGACAGCTTCCACCGAATCGATCCGGCAAGCGATTTTGATTTCACCATCGCGGAAAACCATCAGGCTTTTCGGGCGACCCTCTTGTATGCCCAGAAGTTTTCCCAGGCTGAAAAGAGCCAGAATTTCTCCGCGGAATCCAAAAATCCCTTCAAGCTGTGCCGGCATTTTAAAAAGGCGGGTAGAGGAATATTTTTTCTTGATGGATACAACGTGCCTGAAATTTATGCACAGCTTTTCTTTGCCGAGCCTGAAAATAAAAAATTCTTCCCGGGACGATTTGTCTTTTCTGTAGCTCTGTTTTCTCTTCTCTATATCGAGGAGATGTTTTTGTATTCTATCGAGTATTAAATCTTTTCCGGTACCTTTGCCGGTCAAAACAGATGAATCGCCCATAACCCCTTTCCAAACTGAAAATAACCCGTCCCTTTGTGGAAATTATTACCCTTAAAATCATATCATATCAGTTAAGCGAAAATTACATACCGGGAACGATTGTCAGAGGGAAATGTCGCGGGTTTATGGCTGATCGCGCCGAAAAACGGTATTTGCGGCATGCTCTATTACAGGGCATTTTTTATGTCCCATGCACTATTGTTAGGCAGGCATCTTTTTATGTAAAAAACAATGCGTTTAAAAACATATGGTTGGGATTGGCATTTCTATTGCTTTAGTAAACCTAAACCGGTTTGCCCGGTTAATGTGTAATATTTAAATGGTGTATTTTGCCGGTAAAAATGATAAAAAGACGAGTTGTAATAAGGCTGGATTTAAAAGCGGTAGCTGAAGGCGGAATTTAATTTATTGGGAGATATAGAGAATGAGAAAATTTTTATTGGTATCTTTTTTGGCGTTCATGGGATTAGCGGGCTTTCAGGCTCGTGCCGACGCGGCGACGGTGGATCTGGATGTCACCGGTTTTGTGGACTTGGGTTATGCCGGCCACGACACGACCGACGATTCGGCCATAGAAGCCGACGGTAATTCTTTTGCAATGGATGAAGTCGAGCTGGATATAGTCGGCAAAGCCGATGAAAAGGTTTCTTTCCGCATGGATCTGCAGTTCGTCAACTCCGACGTTGCGCTGAAAGCGGACGATATCGTTGAGCAGGCCTACATTGAT
>JAJRYM010000211.1 GCA_024275775.1 Nitrospirota bacterium | reverse complement strand
AGGTAGCCAATATTTTTGAAATCGTTCAGCTCTCCCGAAACAAGCAGAATATTGCGAAATTCTTTGCGGTATATAAGCTCCAGCTCCTGCTCTGTTTCTGCTGGCGTGAGAGTTGTGCGTTTCATTCTGTTGGAAACGCTGAACCCGCAATAGGCGCATTCGTTGTGGCACGAATTTGAAAGGTAGAGCGGGATGTAAAGCCCTTTCACTCTGCCGAACCGCGCTGTCGTTATGCTCCGCGCCCGATGCGCCAGCTTTTCGGAAAAATCGGCGTTGTTTTCATCGTACAGCAGAATGGAGGCGAAGTCTTCGATTGAAAGCCGTTCTCTGTCCAGCGCTGTAACCGCTCCCGCACCGCTCCGGCTGTCGTTAAGCAGTGATTCTATTTTCGATTCGTCAACGGCGAAGCTCATCAGCCGTCCAGAAACCCTGTCAACGGGCTGGACGCTTCCCCCTTCTCTTTGGTCTCTCCCAGACCCGCCTCGAAAGCTGTCCGCCCGGCTATAACCGCCTGCCGGAAAGCGTCACCCATTCTGGCCGGGTCGCCCGCGACGGCTATGGCGGTGTTGATTAGCACGGCGTCCGCGCCGATTTCCATAGCGAGCGAAGCGTGCGACGGTTTGCCTAAGCCCGCGTCCACCACCACAGGTATGTTACAGATATCAACGATTATCCGGATCATGTCCAGCGTTTGTATTCCCTTGTTGGTGCCGATGGGAGAGCCGAGCGGCATCACCGTGGCGCATCCGGCCTCCTCCAGCCGTTTGGCTAAAAGCGGGTCTGCGTTTATATACGGCAAAACGACGAATCCTTCTTTCACCAGTATTTCGGCCGCTTTAAGCGTCTCCACCGGGTCGGGCAGGAGATAGACGGGGTCCGGTATTACTTCAAGTTTTATCCAGTTGGTGCCGGAAGCCATTTTGCAAATTCGTGCGATGCGGACGGCTTCGTCGGCGTTCCTCGCGCCGGAGCTGTTGGGAAGAAGCTGTATGTTTTGCGGTATGTAATCGAGTATTCCTTTGCGAGGGCTTTCAAGCTCAACCCGCCTTAGCGATACGGTTACAATCTCCGTTTCCGAAGCGACGATTGCTTCCCGCATCAGCTCGTGGGAGGCGAATTTACCCGTACCGACCAATAGGCGGCTGTTGAATTTTCTTCCGGCTATTTCAAGCATGCTCATGTTTTGTCCCTATACCATTGCAACCATGTCATTGCGAGCGAAGCGAAGCAATCTCATCGGTAACCTTACTGCCGCAGTCGCGCGGTTGTGGAATACGGGCGGGGAAACGATTTAAAACATCTCCTTTCGCCGGTATTACCCAGTTCAAGTTCAAAGGGTTCTCCGAAGAGTCTCAGCCTTTTGGGCACCCCCGTTCATTACATCTTCATATATCTTAATACATTCCAGCCTAAGTGATAAGTCCATACTCACGGCTACATTTAATGCGAGGCAATGCGAGGCCGCTTTGAAAGGCGGAAAACGCATGTGATAAACTTCGCTTAAAAAAAGGGAGGCGATGGAAACTTTAACGGCGCTAACGGGCAGTCTCGCGGGGTTCCTTTGGGGCCCGCCTATGCTCATATTTCTGGGTGGAACGGCAGTATATCTAACATTCGGCCTTCGCGGCATCCAGTTCCGCAAAACCTATCACGCCTTCATGCTTCTTTGGAAACCTTCCGGCGAGCAAGAGAAGGGGGATATCACCCCGTTCCAGGCGCTTACGACGGCTCTCGCGGCCACCGTCGGCACGGGCAACATAGCCGGCGTAGCCACGGCCATCGCCACCGGAGGCCCCGGCGCGCTTTTCTGGATGTGGCTGATGGGGCTGATGGGCATGGCCACAAAATTTTCCGAGATATTTCTGGCGCTCACTTTCCGCAAGGTGGGGCCGGACGGCAGGATGATGGGCGGGCCGATGTACTACATAGAGCACGGTTTCGGCAGTAAAAAGCTGGCCACCGTTTTTGCTTTCTGCTGTCTGGCAGGCTCGCTTGGGCCGGGCAACCTCGTGCAGAGCCATTCCATAGCCGTTGCGGCAAAAGATCTTCTTGGCGTGCCGCCGTTGCTTACCGGAATCATATCGGCAGTTCTCGTGGCGCTGGTCATTCTGGGCGGCATAGTCCGCATAGGAAAGGTCACCGAAAGGCTCGTTCCGCTCATGGCGGGGCTTTACTTCGCCGGCGGCGTGATGATTCTCATTCTTAACATCGATAAACTGCCGGACGCGCTGTGGCTTGTATTACATTCGGCGTTTCACCCAGTAGCCGCAGTCGGCGGGTTCGCGGGCGCTACGGTTAAATCGGCTATCCATTTCGGCGTCGCCAGAGGAACTTTCTCGAACGAGTCGGGGCTCGGCTCGGCGCCGATAGCCCACGCCGCGGCCAAAACGGACAAACCGGCGAGGCAGGCTCTTATAGGGATGATAGGGGTTTTCATCGATACGCTTGTTATATGCTCCATTACCGGGCTGGTGATAGTCATCACCGGCCAGTGGGACAGCGGCGTGAACGGCGCGGAACTTACCATAGACGCTTTCGACGCAGGCCTGCCGGGCATGCTGCACGGCGGCGGGGTTATCGTAAGCGTGGGGCTTATCCTGTTCGCTTTCACGACGTTTATCGGATGGTCGTATTATGGGCTTCAGTGCGTGGAATATCTTTTCGGGCTGGAGGCGGCGCATACATACCGGTGGGTTTTCGTTGCTCTCATCGTGGTAGGTTCTCTTCTCAAGATAGATCTCGTATGGAACATAGTGGATATCCTCGTGGCGGTTATGGCCATTCCCAACCTCATCGCCCTGCTCGGCATGAGCAGAATGATTTTCCGCACCGCCCGCACCGAACCGGACCTTAACTGAAAAGTCCGTTTGCGCCTTCCTCTTTTTTGGGGCTATCCTTACAGTTATGGAGCGCGGGAATATTCAATCGGCTGTCGACGAAATAAGAAAAGTCTGCGCGCATACCACCACCGAGCCGGCGGAGCTTCTACTCTACTCCTTCGACACTATGAAAATAAAACGCAAACCTGACTGCGCGGTTTTTCCCGAATCGACTGAAGAGGTTGCCGCAATCGTAAAAATCTGCGCCCGCCATAAAATACCGATAACGCCGAGAGGAGCAGGTACCGGCTGTATCGGCGGGGCGGTGCCGATTGAAGGCGGAGTGGCGCTTGTCCTTACGAGAATGAAGCGGATTATCAATTTCAATCCCGACGGCCTGTACGTGGAGGTGGAGCCGGGCATCGTAAACGCGGAGCTTTCCGGTTTTCTGGAAAAGCGGGGGTTCTTTTATCCGCCAGACCCAGCCTCTCTCAAAAGCTCCACCATAGGCGGAAACGTGGCCACCGGCGCGGGCGGGCCGAGCGCGGTGAAATACGGCGTTACGGGGGATTACGTTATGGGGCTTACCGTCGTGCCGGCCGACGGCTCCGTGCTGGATACCGGCATCAAAACCGATAAAGGGGTAGTGGGGTACGACCTGAAAAAGCTTTTCGTCGGCTCCGAAGGAACGCTTGGAATAATAACGAAAATCAGGCTTAAAATCCTGCCGAAACCGGAAGCGGTTGTTACGGCCACGGCTGTTTTTCCTGAAAGAAGGGACGCCGTTTCGGCCGTCATCGCCATCCTGCGCAAAGGAATAAGGCCGCGAACGCTTGAGTATATAGACCGCACCGCCATCCGCTGTGTGGAGGAATATCTCAAGGCCGGACTGCCGGTAAACGCCGGCGCCCTGCTGTTAGTGGAAACGGACGGCAAAACCGCCGAAGCGGAAAAGGAGATGAACGATATTAAGGAGCTCTGCCTCGCGGGCGGTGCGGATTCGTTTGTCATTGCGGAAAGCGGGGAGGAGGCTGAAGCGCAGTGGAAAACGAGGCGTTCCATATCGGCGTCGCTTAACAGGCTGAGGCCGACCAAAATTAACGAGGATGTTACCGTGCCGAGAAACAGAATAGCCGAACTGATGGAACGGACGGCCGAAATGTCCGAACGTACCGGCCTGCCTATAATCAATTTCGGTCACGCGGGCGACGGCAACATCCACGTGAACGTGATGACGGACGCAAACGACGCGGAAGAGTACGAGCTTGCGCTTAAGACGGTTGAGGAGATTCTGGATTTGACTCTGGCGCTCGACGGCACTCTCTCCGGAGAGCACGGGGTAGGCCTTGCCAAAAAACCGTACATCGCAAGAGAGATAGGCCAACCCGGCGTAAAGATAAGCAAAGCGATAAAAAAAGCGCTCGACCCGGATAACATCCTCAATCCGGGCAAAATCTTCCCCTGAATCGCCGCCACCGCGCCATCCTGATCGTTTGACATTTCGCGAAGAATAATTAGACTGGTTATAGACTAGTCTTATTTGGAGGGAATTATGAGCGCGATAGGTTCTTACGAAGCAAAAACACATCTGCCCCAAATCCTTAAAAAGGTGGAAAAAGGAGAAAGGTTTACTATCACAAGGCACGGCGTGCCTATAGCGGAGCTTGTGCCTGTAAGCGCCGCTCGGAGGAAAACTCCCGAAGAGTTGATCAAAGAGGTGCACCGATTGAAAAAAGGGTTAAAGCTGAAAGGGTTGTCGATAAAAGAGCTGATAAATGAGGGAAGGCGGTTTTGAAGAGATTTATTCTCGACTGCTCTTCCGTTCTATGCTGGTTTTTCGAGGACGAAAAGGAGCAGTTATCTCAATCGACGCTCCGTTTAAGCGCCTCCGCTGAAGTTATTGTCCCGGCGATATGGCCTTTTGAAATCGCAAACGCTTTGCTTGCCGCCGAGCGCAGAAACCGCATCGAAGCGTCTCGGACAAGGGAAATCCTGGATCTTTTAAGGGAGTTTTCGATACATATTGATGAAGAATCGCTCGACCAGACTTTTTATCGAACTCTACTTCTGGCAAGAACCTGCAAACTTTCGGTTTACGATGCTTCTTATCTGGAGCTTGCCATAAGAAAAAAACTGCCTCTGGCGACGCTCGATAAAGCTCTCGCGAAAGCGGCAGGGAAATGCGGCGTTAAGGT
>JAJRYM010000012.1 GCA_024275775.1 Nitrospirota bacterium | reverse complement strand
TTTACCCGAGATATTTCCATAAAAACCGGCAACGCTTCCCCGAAAGCGGTTGCCGACCCGGCGGAAAAGAAGAAGAAAACCGGGGCGGTGTAGCTCAGTTGGTTAGAGCATGGGACTCATATTCCCAGTGTCCGGGGTTCGAATCCCTGCACCGCCACCAATTTCCTATTTTCTCTTGCCTTGTTGCAGACGCTCTTTTATTCGGGTTTCGTATTTCTGAATAGCGTTCGCCTTCATCCTGTTGACTTGCTTTTAATCGGAGCGTATCATTTCGATATTTGGCGAAGTATAGGAGATGTGGATGAGGGATGTCGTTGCTGTCGTAAAAGCGCTTGCGGATGAAAATCGGTTGCGCGCCCTGTTTGCCCTCCGGCTAAGCGAACTCTGCCTGTGCCAGATTATCGAACTGCTCGGACTTTCGCCGTCAACTGTCTCCAGGCATATGTCGATACTTAAGCAGGCGCGGCTGGTGGAAAGCAGGAAAGACGGCCGTTGGATATATTACCGGCAGGCAGGCGATAACGCCGCGCCTCTGGTTCGCGGAGCTCTTGATTGGGTATCCCGTTCGCTAAAGGGCGGCAAGGAGACCGCGAAGGATGTTCGGCAGTTAAAAAATATTCTGAAAACAAATCCGGAGACGTTATGCAAACGCCAGAGAAAAAACTGAAGATACTTTTCCTTTGCACCGGAAATTCCTGCCGAAGCCAGATGGCGGAAGGGTGGTGCCGCAGGCTTGGCGGAGAATGGGTTGAAGCCGAGTCGGCCGGCATTGAAGCCCACGGAAAAAATCCAAGGGCGATTTCCATTATGGCGGAGGCCGGCATTGATATTTCCGGGCAGGAATCAACAAGGCTGACCCCGGAACTGCTTGGCTGGGCCGATATCGTTGTTACGGTCTGCGGTCACGCGGACGAACACTGCCCCGCACTTCCGGCCGGAAAACGAAAAACCTATTGGCCGCTTGAAGACCCAGCCCGCGCTATCGGCACGGAAGATGAGATTATGGCGGTTTTTCGCGCCATCCGCGATGATATCGAACGGCGGGTGCGGGAACTGGTTGCCGATTTACGCGAGGAGAATCAGATATGAGTTCGGAATCCAAAAACAGGGCGCAAAGAAGCGGGGGCAATCCAATGGGGCTGTTTGAGCGTTATTTAACGGTATGGGTATTTCTCTGCATAATCGCGGGAATCGCTTTGGGGCATCTGTTCCCAGCCGTTTTCCATGCGGTGGGCCGGCTGGAACTGGAGAGGATTAACCTGCCTGTGGCGGTTCTTGTATGGCTGATGATTGTGCCTATGCTTTTAAAAGTGGATCTGCGCGCGCTTAAAGGCGTTACTAAACACTGGCGCGGAGTAACCGTTACCCTGTTCGTTAACTGGGCTGTGAAGCCGTTTTCCATGGCTCTGCTTGGCTGGCTGTTTATCGGATACCTGTTCCGTCCTTGGCTTCCCGCCGCGCAGATTGATTCCTATATAGCCGGCCTTATCCTGCTTGCCGCCGCACCATGCACGGCAATGGTGTTCGTCTGGAGCCATCTCTCCCGTGGCGAACCTCACTTCACTCTTTCGCAGGTGGCGCTCAACGATGCGATTATGGTGTTCGCCTTTGCTCCCGTTGTGGGGCTGTTGCTTGGCCTTTCGGCCATTACCGTTCCATGGGGCACGCTACTGCTTTCGGTGGGGCTTTATGTGATAGCGCCTTTGCTCGCGGCTTCTCTGTGGCGCGCATGGATGCTCAGAAGCGAGCACGGCTATCTGCGTTTGGAGCGCATGCTGAAAGCTCTACATCCGCTGTCGCTCGGAGCGCTTTTAGCGACGCTTGTCCTGCTGTTCGGCTTTCAGGGGGAGCAAATAATCGGGCAACCGCTAATAATAGCACTTCTTGCCGTACCTATTTTGATTCAGGTTCTGTTCAACTCGGGGCTTGCCTATCTGCTGAACCGGGCTGTCCGCTCTCCCCATTGCGTGGCCGGGCCTTCGGCGTTAATCGGGGCAAGCAATTTCTTTGAGCTGGCGGTTGCCACAGCTATCGCTTTGTTCGGATTTGAATCGGGCGCCACGCTGGCCACAGTCGTCGGGGTTCTTATCGAGGTTCCGGTGATGCTGTTTGCGGTGGAAGTGGTGAACCGTTCCCGCGCATGGTACGAACGCAGGGAGGGCGTTGTGCCCTACGAAACCTGTTGCCCGGAAACCATTCATATCCATACCGGCCGCTGAATTATCGAATAATTCCGCAGTATCCTTCAAAAATTGACATATAAATTGCATTCTGCTAGCGTATGTAAATCTAAATAGGTTTATTTAAATTTTAGTTTTTTAATGTTTTAAACCATATAGTCAAAGAATGTTTCGGGGAAAGCTATGGAATTCACAATAGAGCAAAAAGATATTCTGCTTTGCGCGCAGAGAGTGCAGGGTTTCATAAATCTTAAGGGCGCCAACCCCGTTTTAAGCAATATTCGGATAAAAACCGTTAAGGGCGGCATAGAAGTTTTCGCCACTGATTATGACGTCGGTTTAAGCGGCGTTTATCCGGCTTCTGTTCAGAAAGAAGGCGCTGTAGCGATAAACGGCCGCACGCTTTTCGATATAGTGCGCCAGCTTCCCGAAGAGGAAATCCGCTTCCGTTACGCCGGCTCCGGGCGGTGCGAGGTCGATTGCGGAAGGTCCAATTTCAAACTGGCGACTATAGACCCGGATGATTATCCCGAAGAGCCCGACCTGCCGGAAAAAGATCTTATAGATATTGATTCTACGATGTTCAGAGGCATGCTCGATAAAACCGTGTACGCCGCCAGCCAGAATGAATCCAGAATGGCGCTTAACGGCATTTACTGCCAGTTTTACCCCAACTCGCTTAAAGTTGTCGCCACCGACGGGCACAGGCTTGCCTACATCAGCAGAACGGTTGATCTTCCGATAACGGACAAAATTTCCATGATAATTCCGCGCAAAGGGGTGCTTGAACTCAAAAAACTCCTTGACGAGGGAGATGAAAATGAAGAACTTCGCGTCTTAAGAACGGGAAACCGCATTTTCTTTAAAAAAGGTTCACTGCTGTTTTTCACCAGAGAGGTGGAAGGTTCCTACCCGAATTACGAGCAGGTTATTCCTTACAGAAACAGCCGGGAGGCTGTTATGGATGTTGAAAGCACAATAAAAGCGCTCAGGCGCGTTTCGACTGTGGCCTCGGAAAAATCAAAGCTGGCGCATTTCCACTTCAAGAAGGGCAAGCTGGAAATATCTTCGGAAGCCAGCGAGGTGGGAGAAGCTTTTGAAGAGCTTGATATAGAATACGATTCCACTCCGGTAAAAACAGGGATTAACGCCGCCTACGTAATTGAAACCCTCGGCCATATAACGTGCGATAAGGTTTTATTCAAGGCGGAAGGAGCCGAAGACGCCCTTCTCGTTCAGCCAGTTGATGACGATGAATATCTGTCCATCATCATGCCGATGCGCATCTGATAAATCCTTCACGGATTTTAATCGCGCGTATTTCACTTTACTGAAGTGAAGAAAACAGGCAAAAGAAGCTGGATTAAGCCTCTTTCGTTTCTGCTGGCGATTATCACCGGCGCGCTGGTTATTATGTATATGGGCGACAGGCTTACAATATTCGCTTCCAGCGAGCCGCTTAATTTAGCGCACGCCGGCATTGAAAAATGCCAGGTATGCCACGAGCCGATGCAGGAAGTGAGGCCGATTAATTGCGCCCGCGCCGGATGTCATGCTTCATCGTTTTTCCGGAAAAGAATGAAGCCTACAGAATCGCCCCTCGTACAGCATATACATCACGAAGACTGCATGAAATGCCATACCGAGCACTTGGGAAAGAATGGGAATATAACCTTTGCGTTTAGCCATTCGGATTACGAGAAATCGGGAAAATGCGCCGATTGCCACATGCTCCCCGATATCCACAAGGATACCGGCGAGGAAGACTGTTCAAAGTGCCACACAGCCCAAACCTTCAAAACGGACAAATAAAAAAGGCGCGGCATGTTGTTACATACCGCGCCTTTGCTTCAGGGTTTTAAGGCTCAGACTTTAAGCTGGCTGATAGAAGCTTTTACGCCTTCCGCCGATTTGTTTAGCTGGGCCGTCTCTTCTTCGGTCAGTTCAAGCTCCAAGATTTTCTCAACGCCGTGCGCGCCGATAACGCAGGGAACACCCATGAACATATCGTGGAGACCGTACTCTCCTTCAAGATAAACGGGGCAGGGGAGCACTCTCTTCTTGTCCCGCACAATCGTTTCCACCATCTGGGTGATGGATGAAGCCGGAGCGTAATAGGCGCTTCCGGTTTTGAGATATTTGACGATTTCCGCGCCTCCGTCTCTGGTGCGCTGAACCATATCGTCAATTCTGTCCTGCGGGATAAGCTCCTTTATGGGGATACCCGCCACGCTGGTATGGCTCGGCAGGGGAACCATCGCGCCCCCGTGCAGTCCCATAACCATCGCTTTCACGTCCAGATTGCTTACTCCGAGTTCCAGCGAAATGAAATGCCGGAAACGGGCGGCATCGAGTACTCCCGCCATTCCCATTATCCTGTTTTTAGGCAGGTTGGAATATTTTTTGGCGACGTACGTCATGGTATCCACCGGATTGGTTACCACTATCATGAAACAGTTAGGCGAATGTTTGATGATATTCTCCGTAACGTCTTTCACTATACCGGCGTTGATATCCCTTAAATCCTCGCGGGTCATGCCCGGTTTGCGCGGAAGGCCGGCGGTGATTATCACCACATCGGAATCGGCGGTATCGGCGTAATCGTTGGTGCCGGTCACATTCATGTCGAACGATTCGATGGGAGCCGACTCCATGAGGTCGAGCGCCTTGCCCTGAGGCACGCCTTCGACGATATCTATCATCACGACGTTGCCCAGCTTCTTGTAGGCGCATAACTGGGCGGTTGTGGCGCCCACGTGCCCGGCGCCTACTACGGTTATTTTCTTTCTAACGATATTCATAAGCTTAACCCCTACTTGCTTTGGCGGGCGTATCCAAGCGCCCCGCCGGCTTTCAAAATTTGCTTCGCTCTTCCATCAAGCGCCAGTTCCACTTCTATGTCGACTTTTCTGGTTTCATTCCTCATGGTCAGTGTGTCGCCTTTCAGGCCGTTAAGCACAAGTGAGAGCTTGTCCCCCTGCTTGATTTTGTCGTAATCCTTCTCGTTGACGAATGTTAGAGGAACGATTCCGAAATTCACAAGATTCGCCTTGTGGATTCTCGCGAACGATTTAACTACCACCGCCCTAACGCCTAGATACATCGGGGCGA
>JAJRYM010000210.1 GCA_024275775.1 Nitrospirota bacterium | reverse complement strand
TTATAGACGGCAGTGTTTATCATTGCGGGTTCCATTCCAGCAAAAGTTTCGGCGCGACGAGCTATTTCGTCAAACGGGAATCGGGCAACCTGCTTATCGATTCGCCCCGCTTCGAGAAACCGCTTGTGGAAAAACTGGAAAAAATGGGTGGTGTGAAAACGATGTTCCTCACCCATAAGGACGACGTCGCCGACCACCGGAAATTTCATGAGCATTTCGGCTGTGAGCGGATACTGCACGCGGACGACGTAACAATAAAGACCGGCTCCGTGGAGCGGGAAATCACCGGCGTCGAACCGATAAAACTTGCCGACGACCTGCTGATTATCCCGGTGCCCGGCCATACGGAAGGGTCGGCCTGCCTGCTTTACGGCAAATATCTTTTCACCGGCGACCATCTGGCGGAAAATCCCGGGCGCGGTTTTCCGACCGCTTTCATCAACCATTGCTGGTACAGTTGGGCCGAGCAGATTAAATCTATGAAACGGCTGGCCGAATATAGTTTTGAGTGGATACTTCCCGGCCACAGCGGGCGGGCTTATTATCCGGCCGACAGGATGGCCGAAAAGATGCGGGAGTGCATCCGCTGGATGGAATCCCTTTAACGCTTACCCTATGCCTGTAGCGGAATCGGGGAAATTTTACGCTGAAGTTCGGAGCTGTTCGGCTTTTTCCTGCACCGTGCCGGTACGCATAGAACGCGGATATTTTGCAAGAAAATCGTCGTATTCCGCTAGCGCCGATTTGCCGTCACCCGCGAGTTCGTAATTCCGCGCGATTATAAGAGCCATCTCTTCGTTAAGGTCGCCGTTTTCAAGTTTGCGGTATTTTTTTAGAAGTTTCGTCGATTCGTCGAATTTGCCGTTGTTCTGATAGATGCGGCCGAGCGCCACAACCGCCGTCCGCGTGAAAAAGCAGTCCAGCTTTCCGTCTGCGATGATGGATTGATATATTTTTTCAGCCTCATCCATTTTATTTTTTTCATAAAGAGTATTGCCCTTGTAAAGAAGCGCCTCTTTCCCGCCAACCGTCCCCTCGAACCGCTCGGCCACCGCATCCAAAGCGGCGATAAACTTTTTCGTATCGATCTTTTTCCCGGTATCTTCACGCGGCGCGGTAGTCAGCGCCAGATAGAGTTCTCTCTGCGCGGTTATTTCCCTTTCCGAGCGGTAATAGAAAAACCCGCCCACGAGCATCGCAACCAGCGCGACAGCCAGAGCCGGAAACAGCACTCGCTCCTTTTTCTCTAAGCCCCAAGCATAGGCGTGCTCCCAGAAAGAGAGGAACTCGTCCGGTGCGGTAATATTCGCTTTCTTTTTAATCCTGTTATAACGCGCCACTCTTCGCCTCCACTATTTTTTGTGAATTGTCAAAAACCTGTTCCGCTTCCGCGCTGTCAAGGCCTGAGCCAAGCAGAACATTAAGCGCCATTGCCCTGTTCATGATATCGCGCGGCGCGTGGGTATCGGAATTAAAAACAAGCATCGCGCCCGCTTCCATTCCCACCCGCGCTACATGGCCGTTCGTGAATGACGATCCGCACCTGCCGCTTATTTCCAGCGCCACACCGGCTTTCGCCGCCTTCCGCGCCAGCTCCAGCGGTATCAGGCCGGGATGCACGAGGATATCTACACCGGCATCGACCGCCGCTTCGTTCGTGCCTTCTTCGACAGGCTCCACGATAGTCTCGCCATGCACGTTTATAATTTTAGCGCCGCCTTGCCTTGCGCGCTCGGCCACCTTGGCGATTTGCCGGGGCGGCACGTGGGTTATCTCCACGCCTGGCAGTACGCGAATCCCGTAATCGCCATTTTCGACGAAGCTTACGAGCGCCTCGGTAACGCTGTCCACGTTGGATATGTCCACGTGGTCGGTAATCGCTATGGCGCGACAGCCGTTCACGCGCATTCGCCGCGTAAGCTCCACCGGTATCAGCTCGCCGTCGCTGTAAATCGTATGCATGTGCAGATCAATCATGCGGTATAGATTACGTTAAACGTTTTCGCCTGTCCAGTTGCAGGCGTGAAAAGGGGGAACCGCCCCCGATCAAAGCATCGGAGACGGTCCGGAACGGCTATGAGGCGCCGGTCATCTGCTTAAAAGCGTATCGAGAAGCTCCGCCAGCGCCGGAGACGACCAATCGGCTTCACCTATCTTCTTGCCGATGAATTTTCCATCCTTTCCGATAATGTAGGTAAACGGAAAGCCTGTAACCTCGTACATGTTTCTGACTGTCCCTTCGGGATCAAGCAGAATCGGAAAAGTCGCGCCGGTTTTACTAACGTAATCGCGCACCAGCCTCTGGTTGCCCCTGTTGGCCGAAACGCCGAGAATAACGAAACCTTTTTGCCTATATTTCAGCCAGGTTTTTTCCAGCTCCGGCATCTCGCGCCTGCACGGCACGCACCACGTCGCCCAGAAATGAAGGAAAACAACCTTGCCTCGATAATCGGAAAGCGAACCGGAACCGCCGTTAAGTTTTTCAAGACTGAAATCCGGCGCTTCCACCCTCGTTTTGGGGCGGATTATCTCCAGCGCTTTAAACGGGTCGGCGGCGTTTGCCGACGCCGGCAGTCCGGCAAGCAGAAGAAGCCCCAACATAGCGGTTTTTACACCGATGGTCATCGCGCGTTTCTCTGTAGGTATCGCATGATAACCTTCCGTTCGTCATCCGTAAGCGGTTCCATTTTACGGTGCAACCTCTGCTCCTGCATGAGAACCATCAGGCTTTGCCACTGCTCGAACGTATTCCGCTTGGGATGAGGCACGGAGTGGCAGATACCGCATTTTTCGGCGAACAGTTTTCCACCCGCCGATTCGGGTTCCGGTATCGGCGTAGGCTTGCCCGCGCAGGCGGGCGCGACCAGCAATATCGACAGCATCAACAACAGTTTTTTCATTACATCCTCCTCCTTAAAAACCAAGGTTGCTTTTTCTGGGGCGTTTAAGATAACGCCTGCTGGCTTTGGTCGGTATTTCGATGTAATACGTAAGCCACGCCGTGAATTTTTCCT
>JAJRYM010000209.1 GCA_024275775.1 Nitrospirota bacterium | reverse complement strand
ATTCCCTGAAGAATCACCGTCTTGCCCGTCCGCGGAGAGGCGACTATGAGGCCGCGCTGTCCCTTGCCTATAGGGTTGATGAGGTCCATCAGCCGCATTGGAAGGTCGCCGTCTTTTCTTTCAAGCACTATCCGCTCGTCCGGGTAGAGAGGCGTAAGGTTGTCGAAAAGCTGTCTCGGCTCGTCCAGGTCGGGAGGGTCGCCGTTTATGCTTTCCACCTTCAGCAGAGCGAAATATCTTTCGCCCTCTTTAGGCCTTCGCACTTCTCCCGCCACCGTGTCTCCGGTGCGCAGGTCGAATTTCCTTATTTGGGAGGGCGATACGTACATATCGTCGGGGCCAGGAAGATAGCTGGCCATTGGAGACCTTAAAAAACCGAACCCGTCCGGCAGGATTTCGAGAACCCCTTCCCCATAGATACTCCCGTCATCTTTCGGCTGGGACGCGAGTATCTTGAATATCAACTCCTGCTTGCGGATACCGCTTGTCTCAGGTATCTCAAGCTCTTTGGCTATCTGGTTAAGTTCGTTGACCGTCTTCTTTTTCAGGTCGGCTATATTCATAGTCACGTTTTTAATAGTTCTCCATCAAATTGATACCGCTGTGTATTGTTTCGCGGGATTCAGGGTGAAAGGCTCGATCCCGGACGTTGCCGACCGGCCAAGCAAGACCTCCATTTAATCGTCTGATTTGTGTAGCTATTTTTTCACTTTGGTTTCAGGATGTCAATCGCATTTTACCCGGCATGGCCGCTTCGGATAAAATACCGGCTTTGTAATAAGGAAAGCAGGTTTTTTAATGATACTTGGCCATCTAACCGTCACTTACTCCGTAGCCGTTCCGATTCAAAAACGATTTCCCGGCCTGTGCGTAATGGGCGGCGTACTTTTAGGCGCGCTTTTGCCGGACATTTTGGACAAGCCGGTTTCTTTTATATGGGGAACACCTTCGCGCGGCGCGGGCCATTCCGCAGTCGTAATGGGTCTGGTTATCTATATACTAACCGCCGCTTTGCCGGCCAGGCGCAAATTGATTTTTTCGGTCGGGGCCGGGATTCTCCTGCATCTGCTGGAAGATATGGTCACGCTTAACCAGCTTTTATGGCCGCTTTTGGGCCCGTGGACTTATCAGCCGGGAGCGGGACTCATGGAAAAGCTTCTGAATTATTACGTCCGGTTCAAATCCCCCGTCCCGTTTCTGGTAGAAGCCGCAAGCTACCCTTTCTTTCTGCTGTTCACTTTCAGGGCTTTCAGAAAAAGGCGCAACGAAAGGCGTGAAAAAAGTATCCCCGGCGTTTGAGACCGAATTTGCTTTCAAGCCCGAAGGATGGCAATCTGTTTCTTCGTTATGGAGAAAACCGAAAAGAAAGGCCTTTTTGCGAGGTTAAGGGAAGGCCTTAAAAAAACCAACAGCTCGCTGGCAGAAAAAATCGCGCGCGTTACTACAGGCAGAGTTAAAATCGACGATGCGCTGTGCGACGAGCTGGAAGAACTGCTTATAACCGCCGACGTCGGACTGCCGACGACAATGAAACTTATCGATTCGCTAAGGGCGGCGGCGAAAGCCAAAGAAGTTTCTACCGTCGATGAAGTGAGGCCGTGGTTAAGAAAAAAAATCGCGGAGTTCGTAACCGCCGCGCCCGATGAGCGCGAACACGGCACACCTCACATTATTCTGATAATAGGGGTTAACGGTGCCGGAAAGACCACAAGTATCGCCAAGCTTGCGAATTTTTATAAGGCGGCCGGCAAAGAGGT
>JAJRYM010000208.1 GCA_024275775.1 Nitrospirota bacterium | reverse complement strand
GAAATGGTACCCTCGGGCAGATTCGAACTGCCGACCTCCAGATTAGGAATCTGTTGCTCTATCCTACTGAGCTACGAGGGCAGGTGCTGTTTTCACAAGCGGTGATTATAGCAGAACGGCCGGAGCAGTTACGGAGCGTTTTCAAGGAAAAAAGTGTATCATACTCTCCGTGATGGTAAAGTATTAACAGACTGTTTATAAGCATACAGAAACCTGTTCGCAGGCCTGTGTTTAAAGGGCGCGGCCGGTTTCTGACCATTTAGAAAGGGGTTTGAAATGGCGCGGCCAAAAGCTAGCAACAAAGTACTCGAGGTTCTCAATAACATTTACACCGGTGAAATCGGGGCGGTCGGAATCTACATGGATCAGCATATAAAGGCGGCCGACGCCGGGTACAAACAGTTTGCGGACATGCTCAAGAAAGACGCTGTCGAGGAGATGAAACATGCCGAGCATCTGGCCGAGCGCATCCTCTACCTCGGCGTTGATGTGCGGTACGATAAGCACGAAGTGCCGAAAATGCCGGAAACCGACCCTATAGATTTCTTTAAAACGGATATTATGCTTGAGACCGTTGCCATAAAACGGCTTAACGACGGGATAAACATCTGCTTCAAGGAAAAAGACAACGGAAGCAGACTGCTTCTGGAAACGATTCTACAGGAAGAGGAAACTCACCTCGACGTTTACGAAACTATGCTGGAGAATATCACCAAATACGGCGACGCGTATATCGTGCAACATCTGATGTAGCGGAGTTTACTAACCGGGAAAAGCCGCCGAGTGGAAGGTTAGCAGTATCGGTTGCAGGCCAGAATCTATAAAAGTTTTCCCACCCGCTTCATCGCTTCTTTATCGGTTTCGGCGCGCTCCGGCAGGCGGAGATTCAGGTTTACGTGGTAAGCGCGGTCGTAAAAATAAAGGGCTTTGCGGTATTTCCCGGAAATTTCATACGCTTCGCCTATCATGTGAAGATTCTGGGCGATAAGCAACGGAGCGCGGTTTTGTTTGTCGATAGCCAGCGCTTTTTTAAGATACTCGATAGCCTTTTCCGACTCTTTGCGGCTCAGATAAAGGGAGCCGATATTGGCGTAAGCCGAAGATGCCAGAGAATCCATTTCGGCTTTTTCCGCCAGCGAAGCCGCTTGTGAAAAACTTTCGAGAGCTCCGTCAAAATCCCCGGCTTCCATTTTCACAAGGCCCAGAACGTTATAAACATCGGGATTTTCCTCTTTTGCGAGCTCGGCCGCTATTCTGCCGGCCTCATCGGTCTTTCCTTCCGCCAGCATGAGGTAGGCTTCGTTAAGCCGTATATCGAAAACGATATCATCGAAACCTTCGGCCTCGGAAACAAGCAGACCGCTTTTCACATATCTTTCCGCCTTGCCGAAATCCCCTTTTATCATATTCACGTATCCCAGCCGGTTATACAGCTTGGCTACGGCGCGCAGATTATCGACTTTCTGATACTGGGAGAGCGCCTGTTTAAATTTGCCTTCCGCGCCTTTAACATTCCCGTTAATCAGCAGGGATTCGGCTTTTTGCACAACCCGCTCCGTTCCGCTTGGAGCTGTTGTTCTAAACTTCTTCGTCTCCGAGGTGGCGCATCCCCAAGCCGTAAACATGATGAGCGCAAGAACAGCTATCCTCTTCATTTTCCATTCACCTTCTTTTTGTAAGGCGAATTCCTTCGGGGGGAACCGAACACAGGTTTTGCATCGTCGGGCGGAACAATATTCTTTAGCGGCCAGCTTCTCTTGATAGAGCCGACGAGCACGAGATATTCATTAAGCGCCATCTCTATATCATCGAGAATTATCGGAATCTGCGGCGCCGCCAGTTTGATTTCCTTCGTGGTATCGTTCACGTTTTCAGCGGTTTCTTTAAGGGTCGGCCCCAAATCCGCAAGCGTTTTCACCGTCCTGTCCAGATTACTCAGAAGGCTCATAAGAACCTTCTGCAACTCATCGATATTCAAATCCTTGCTGGTATTCTTTATTCTTCCAGTGATGACAACGGCGTTATCCGTGAGTGTTTTAGCATTTTTCGCCGCCGCAGGCAGATGAACGGAAGCCTCTTTAATCCGAGCGGTAATGCTATTAACCTTCGCTGTCAAACTGTCGATTTTCGTGTAAAGGCTTGCCTTATCAGTTACTAGAAACCGGCCTGCGCTGGATTCTCCTTTTTTTATCGCGGATATTATTGCCTGAACATCTTCAACGGACTGGTTTACCTTTTGGCTTGGGAAGGTGTTAACAATTTCCGTGAGTTTAAGGAAAGCCGCCTCTGCGGAATCGAGAAGCGGTTTTACACGTTTCATGATGTCTTTCATATCAATATCACCATGTCCCGGTTTGATGAAGCTGTTGTTTTTTATCGGAGGCAGATTCTTGGAACCGCCACGGAGGTTAAAATGTTTCTGCCCGAAAATAGCCTGAGCCGCCATATAAATCTCGGCGTCTTCATGAAGCCTGGAATGGTATGCCTCATCGATTTTCATAAACACTTCGATTTCATCTTTGTCGTTAAGGTGAACTCTTGTAACGCGGCCGATGTCGATACCCTTAAACGAAATTGTGGTCTGCTGATCGATTCCCGATGCCGACTCAACAACTGTTCTGAGATGAAAAAAATCCGCGAATATTTTTTCCTTATTAGCCCACATGGCAAAAAGCGCGCCAATGACAACAAGCGGAATCAGGATGAAACCAAATATAGCCAGTTTTTTCTGGAATGAGCTGAGCCGATGTATGTAATGCATTTTTATACCGCCGATATTCTATCAAAAAAGGTCGAAGCGGCCATACTCTGCTGTTTGGCCTGATTCCGTATGCGAGCGACATAGTCCCTTATTTCCGGGAAAGGAGATTCATGCGCCTCCATTATTTCCGCCACCCGCCCTTCTACAAACAGGTAGCACGGAATTTTCATGGCCGCGGCAAGAGACGGAGAAGACGTGGTAAAAAGAACGGCTGTTCCCCCGGCCTGAAAATATTTGAACGCGCCCAGGATTCTCAGAAATATCTCAGGATTCAGGCCGCCCGCGGCAGGTTCGTCAAAAAGAAGAGCCTTCGGCTCAAGAATGGCCGCTCTTGCCAGTTGGGTTATTTTTGCGTCATCCTTTCCAATCTGGCTTGGGAAATCCCTTGCGACATGCAACAGACCGAATTCCTTTAAGACAGGCTCTGCTTTCTCAAAAATCTGCTCCTCGCTCCATCCCAGATGATACGAAAGCGGCAGTCCTGCATTTTGCATGACGGTCAGGTTATCGAGGAGCGCCGGTTCATGAGAAATAAAACATATTTTACGCCACATATCCGCATCGGAGCCGTACTTCACTAAAGCTCCGCCATCAAACAGAACTTCCCCTTTGCTTATGGGGTGAGCCCCCATGCAGACTTTAAGAAAAGCGGAATTGGCCGATTTATTCGGGCCAAGAATAACAGCGGTCTCTCCGGCATTAAGATGGAAAGAAAGATTGTTCACCTCCAGCGAATCAGACCTGTAAGAAACCGATTTCAACTCAATCATTGCACGAGATAGGCTACAACTGAAATAGCAACGGTAAATTTATAACAGAGTAAATACGAGTTCACCAGAGCCTGCGAGGTCTGTTGCGGTATCTCCGTAGTAGAGTTTTTAACCTGCGAGCCGTGGTATATGCAGACCAGCGCTATAACCATTCCCAAAATCCCGGCTTTTATGATGCAAACCAGTATGTCGGATAATTTCAGGGCGTCGATAAAGTTTGCCAACATCGGCCCCATGTATATGCCTTCTCGAAAAAGGGAAATCGCCAAGGCCGAACCCAGAGTGATAATTACGAAATAGCCGACAAGAATCATATTGGAAAAAGTAAGCCCGATAACACGGGGAACATGAAAAAACTGAATCATGTCTATCTCCATCCCGTCAAGCGTATCGTCCTGATGTTTAAGTTGCATGACGCCAAGCTCTATTGCGATGGCGGAACCGGACCTCGCTATCAATATAAGCGAAGTCAGCAGTGGAGCCAGTTCCCTGATAATAATAGATACGAGAATCTGCATAAGAATCGCTTCCGACTCGAACATGGTGGAAAACGCAATCAGTTGCACCATCACAACGCCGCCTACCATCGCCGCTATCGCCCCTACAACGTAAAACGCGTCGATACCGGAAAAAATAATCTGGTGAACTACCGTTTCCATCGTATAGCGGAACTCATGGCTTCTTAGCCTGATAAGCCCGAAAAAAAACTGGGTGAAAACCTGAAGAAGGTTGATGTAAAAACGGAAAAGGGAAAGAATCCCAATCAGCAGTTTGTCGATAGGGTTGGACCTGCTTACAGTAGCAGTCAACCGCGGAAGTTTTTCCGCGTGACTTTTCGCTTCCGCCGATTTCATCTCATCCAACCTCCGATGATATTTATTCCGGTCATAATATCATAAATTTTTTCATGCCCGGCGCGGCGCTGGCCGTTTATTTTATTCTGATTCCCCACCGCGTGAGCCGCCCCGCAAGCCGTATATTAAGCCCGCCTTTACCGACGGCGATGGCCTTCTGGTCCTGCTCAACTTCAACAACCGCCTCCGTCTTTTGTAGATTACAGATTACCGACTTCACCTTCGCCGGCGTAAGCGCCGCGGCTATAAGCTCATCAGGTTTATCCGACCACCTGATAATGTCTATTTTTTCTCCGGACAGTTCTTTCATTACCCGTCCAACTCTTTCACCGCCCGGCCCGATGCACGCCCCGACCGGATCTATCTCCTTCTTTTTACTCATCACCGCTACTTTCGCCCTCCCCGCCGTATCGCGCGCAAGCCCCTTGATGACAATCCAGCCGTCGCCTATCTCCGGAACTTCCCTTCTGAAAAGCGCCCCCAGAAGAATAGGATGCGTGCGGGAAAGAACGTAAACCGATTCGTTTCCTTTCCTTATTACATCGATAACAACCGCTTGCGCGATATCTCCGATTTCCGCCTGCTCCCGAAAAAGCTGTTCCTTGCGGGGAAGCAGTCCCTTCCTCTCTCCTACGGTGCAGAGGATGTCTCCATATTCGTTTTTCCCGCGAACTTCAGCCGCCACCATCTTCCATTTTTTGAGCTCCATTTCTTCGCCCTGATGGTCGGTTGCGATTTCCTCCATGGTCTTTTTCATAATCCTGCGGACGATTCTCGCCGCCAGACGGCCTAAATCGGGATAATCGAACGGCACATCCATACTGTCGCCGGACTCTACTGCGGGATTCTGTTTCGCCGCTTCCACGATATCGATTTCCTGTTCGGGGTCGTTTACGACCTCCTGCACCCTCTTTATCTGAAAAATGGAAAAATCTCCGGTTTCGCTGTTAAAAACCGCTTTGAGATTGTCTTTGCCGGTTTTGAACCCGGCCGACAGTGAAAGACCCGACTCGATGGCCTGTACGATAGTATCTTTTTCCGTTTTTCTTGCCGACGCTATTTCATCCAGTAAAGCGGTAAAATTATTCAGGCTCACTCTTCAAACTCCAATCTTGCTTTGGCCACATCGGCGAGGGAAAACCCGAACTGCTTGCCGTCCGGGCGGCTCACTATAAGAAAGCTGTCGCCCTCCCCCGCTTCCAGCCTGCCGATTATCTGCCTCGGCCCGTCAAACGATTTCCGGAAACTTATTTTAACCGTACGGCCGAGACTTTTTCGGAAATGCGCCGGTTTTTTTAGGGCGCGCGTCAACCCCGGCGACGACACCTCAAGCGCGTAGGGAGTCGGGATGAGCTCCTCCACATCGAGCAGTGTTGAAAGATGCCTGCTGAGGGCCGCGCAGTCGTCGTGCGTTACTCCTTCCTCCCGGTCTATGAAAATTCTAATCAGCTTCTTTCCTCCGCTCTGGAGAACCTCCGCTTCGTAAAGAGAAAGTTTTTCCCGCGTCATATACGGCTCTAAAAGAGACGCTATTTTTTCTGCCAGTTCTTCATCCATGAAAAATTCTTCTGCCTTGCAAGGGTTTATTCCGGAAGTTTAAGGATACGCACAATATGGCTGATTCTAGCACGGCTTGGAAGCAATGACGATTGCCCCGCCAACGGCCGGAAAGCGGCGCGACCGTACAAACATCCCGAATATTGGTTATAATCTCCCATCGTGAAAATTATTATCGCCGAAAAGAGGTTTTTCCATTAAATGAATAACAGATTTAATCATACGCTGTCAGTCACGCCGGCCGGGCTGAGATGCCTGACTATTCCTGTGCCGGCGTCGCGGTCTCTTACGCTTCTCGTGCTTGTGCGGGCGGGAAGCCGATACGAATCCCGCGATGACAACGGCATTTCGCATTTCATGGAACATATGTTCTTCAAGGGAGCGGAAAGATACCCGGATACCATGGCGGTGTCTAGCGCCATAGACGGCGCGGGCGGAAGTTTTAACGCGTTCACCGGCGAAGAGCTGGTCGGGTATTACGTGAAAATTTCATCCGCAAGAAAAAACGTGGCCTACGACGTTATTTCCGACATGCTTCTCAACTCCAAATTCGATTCCGAGGAAATCGGCCGCGAGAGGGGCGTGATAATAGAAGAAATAAGAATGCACCATGACGACCCGATGAGCCAGGTTTACCTCGATTTTCACCGGCTTGTCTTCGGAGACCAGCCGCTGGGGTGGGATATCGCCGGCCCGGAAGAGAATGTTATCTCCATGCAGAGGGAGAACTTTCTTGCCCATCATCAAAAGCATTACCACGCGGGCAACTGCGTGGTTGTATGCGCGGGGGATATCACCCCGCAGGAGCATGAAGAGCTCTGCCGAAAATATTTTATTTTCCCAGATGAAAAAAGGAGTCGGAACCGGCTCCGTGCATAAAACCGGGCACTCCCCGCCTGCGCGTTCGGAACAAGGAAACCGAGCAGGCCCATTTCATATTCGGCTTCCTTTCAAGCCCGGCGGAGCATGAAGATATCCCGCCGCTCAAACTGCTTAACAACATACTGGGCGGCTCCATGAGCTCCCGGCTGTTTTACGAAATCCGGGAAAGAAGAGGGCTGGCGTATTACATCCATTCGGCCCTTTCCGCCTACCTCGATACCGGCCTTTTCATGGTAAGCGCAGGGGTGAACCTTAAGAAGGTGCGGGACGCGTGCGTATGCGCCCTTGATGAAATCGGGAAAATTAAAGCCGAAGCCGTAAAGGACGAGGAACTTGAGCGGGCGAAACAGAACATAATCGGGCAGAGCGACCTAGCCCTGGAGGATTCCCGCAGAGTGGCCAACCTTTACGGAAGCCGGGAGGTTCTGTACAGAAAAATCAAAACACCTGAGGATCTGGTGGCGGAAATAGAAAATGTGACCCGCGAACAGATAAAAAACGTGGCGGAGAAATATCTTGTGGATGAATCGCTGAAATTCTGCCTGATAGGGCCCTACGGCGACAAACTGGAATGGGAAAACGACATCCGGCTTGCGTGAGCTTTTCCGCGCGGCATCAGGCTTAAAGGGCAGTCCGCTATTAAACACGGCGAAACCTCCTCGATTACCGGCAAACAGGTTTTAATTGCGGCTTTTCTTGTATTCTTTACGGTTTTCCTTGCGTGGAGGCTTTTCAGGCCATTGATGATTTTCGCCGTGCACGAAAATTTCGCATACCCGATGCGGGTGGAGGTTCCGAAAGGGCTTAATTCCCTGAGCGCCGAAGAGTGCGGATCTTGTCATGCGGAGATATATAAAGAGTGGTCGCAAAGTATGCACTCAAAAGCCTGGAGCGACAGGTATTACCAGACAGAGTTCAGATACGACGGCTCAACCCCGGTATGCAAAAACTGCCATACCCCGCTGGAAAACCAGCAGAAATACAGTTACACCGAGTTCAGGGACAGGGATATGCTGGACCCCGTCCTGAAACCGAATCCGAACTTCGACCCCAAACTGCAAAATGAAGGGGTAACCTGCGCCGTATGCCACATCCAAAACGGCAAAATAGTTGGCCCGTTCGGGAACGTCAACGCCCCGCACCCGGTAAAAGCCGACCCCGCAATGTCTTCCGGCTCTAAATACTGCCTGAAATGCCACACGATTGCGGGAAAGAGGTGGGATACTTTTTACAAAATCCCGCCGTGCGGAACCATAGCGGAAATAAAAGCCGGCGGAAACGAGCCGGACTGCGTTGGATGCCACATGCCTCCCGCCGAAAGACCGCTTGTAAAAGGGTTTGAACCGAAAAGGGTCGGGAGACATCTTTTTCATGGAGGGCACCATCCCGATAAGGTTAAATCCGCTCTTTCCGTGGAATATGAAAAGGAAGTCGATGGCGACAGCGTAAAATTCGTTATCACACTCACGAACATCGGCACTTACCATTACCTTCCAACAGGCACTCCCGACAGGCATCTGACGCTGGAGTTGAGGCTTTTCGGGCAGAACGGGGAGCTGATAAAAGAAAAAATTTTCAAGATGAAAAGATACATCTTATGGAGGCCGGTCATAGCCGACCTGTGGGACACACGCCTGCCGTACGACGAACCGAGAAAGTTCGTTTTCGGTTTCAGAAAAGGCAAAACCAGTCCACCGCGGACGCTGGAGATTTCCGTGCGCTACCACCTGCTGGATGAAGCAAGAAAAAAGAAGATCGGCTACGAAACCGAAGAGCCGATATCGTACGAGGTTTACGGAAAGAAACTGGATCTCCAGCGTGAAAGCGGATGAAATAATGCCTATAATAGCGTCACACAATAAGAGAAGCAGAATTTACTTTTTATTGAGGATATAGCGCGTGAAACAGCTTAAATATGTTGCATCGGGGATAGCGGTTCTGGCGCTGGCGATGGCCGGAGCGGGATGCGCGACCAAAACGCAATCGGCCATTGAATCAAGAGAGCTTGAGACATCGGTGAAAATGTCCGAAACAATCTTCCTCGAACCGGTGGAGCCGGAAAAAAGGGTGGTCTGGGTGCATGTGAGAAATACCTCGGACAGGCAGGACATCGACCCTGTAGCAATAGAAAACTATATAGAAAAACAGCTTAAAAGGCGGGGATACAAAATCTCCGACAATCCCCTGAAAGCGTACTATCGGCTTCAGGCCAACGTGCTCTACGCCGACCATGAAAGAGAAGGCCTCACTGAAGAGGGAATGCTTCTTGGCGCCGTTGGTGGTGGCATTCTTGGTTCCACGGTGGGCGGAGGCCAAACCTCGCAAACCGCCGGGGCTGTCGTAGGCGCCGTGGCAGGCGCGATAGCCGGAGGGCTGGCCGGTTCTTACATTCATGTCGATAAATACATGCTTGTCGTTGACGTAAATATAGCGGAAAAAGTGCCGGGAGGCGTTACGAGGCATCACTCCGGCGGAGCTTCCGTCGGAAAAGTGCAAAGAGACCAGCAGGCCAATACAAAAAGCGATTACCTTAATTACCAAACCAGAGTTGTGGGTACGGCGAAAAAAACCAATCTTCAATGGGAAGAAGCACAGCCTGTCCTGCTGGACAAGTTCGCTAAATCTCTTGGCGGCATTTTCTAGTTCTGCGGATATTTTCCGCAAAAATTAATATCAGAAATATATATCCCTTGTGGTAACCTTGCCTCAAAATAGCGTAAAACGCCTTTGAGGGGGGAAACAGGGTGCATTCCGAACTGATTTTTACGATGCTTTTTAAAGCCGTCGGCGGGCTTGGCATTTTCCTACTTGGCATGAGGCACCTTTCTGACGGGATGCAGGCCATCGCCGGCAATCGGCTACGTACGCTTATCGGCGCGGTTACAAACAACCGCCTGATAGCTGTTACGGTCGGCTTCCTTTTTACGGCCGTCATACAGTCCAGCTCCGTAACTACCGTGATGGTCGTCGGTCTCGTAAACAGCGGCGTGATGACCCTGCTACAGGCCATCGGCGTTATCATGGGCGCCAATATCGGCACAACGATTACCGGCTGGATACTGGTTTTGAAAATCGGAAAGTACGGCCTGCCGCTTCTGGGCTTCGCATCGTTTTTTTATCTCTTTTCCAAAAACGAACGCACACGCTTCGCGGCGGGTGCCGCTATGGGAATCGGGATGGTCTTCTTTGGGCTGGCATTAATGAAAAGCGGTTTTAAGCCATTGCGGACGGTCCCCGAGTTTTCCGACTGGTTCGCGCTATTCGACGCCACAACCTACATCGGCATAATAGGCGCGGCTCTCATGGGTTGCGTACTTACTTTCATGGTGCAGTCTTCCTCGGCGACCATAGCCATTACGATGGGACTGTCGTCGGCCGGCGTAATAGGGTTCGATACCGCCGCGGCGCTGGTGCTGGGAGAGAACATAGGCACTACCATCACCGCATTTCTTGCCTCCCTCGGCACGTCCCGAAACGCCAAACGGGCGGCGTACGGCCATATAATTTTTAACATGATCGGAGTGCTGTGGGTAATTGCCATCTTCCCTTTCTATTTGACACTAGTAAAGAAATTTCTCGGCGTCGACCCCGGCATAATGGTAATGAAAGACGGCGGTGAAACTTTTCCATACATAATTATGGGAATCGCGACCGTTCATTCGGGATTCAACATCACCAACACGCTCATATTCATTCCGTTCATACGGCATCTCGAAAAACTCCTGCACTATCTGGTGCCTGAAAGCGAGGCCGTCACACCTCCGCAGGTTACAAAGCTCGATTCCAGTTTGCTGGAAACCCCCTCGGTCGCCGCGGACAGCGTCCACATGGAAATCCTCAAAATGAGCACCGTTACCGAAAAGATGATGGGCAACCTTGTGGAGGCCGTCGGCGGCGATACGGTCCAGCGGGAATACGCGGAGAGAATTTTTAGCAAGGAAAAAATACTGGATGATATGCAAAACGAAATTTCCATATTCCTTACGGATCTTCTGGCCGAAAGTCTCCCGCACGAGATTACGGAAGAAAGCAGGCGGCAACTGCGCATGGCTGACGAATACGAATCTATAAGCGATTACATAACCAAAATTCTCAAACTGCACTTGAGGTTGAAAGAAGCTAATCTGGAACTGCCGATGCAGGAAAAGGCGAACATCGCGGATCTCCATAAAGAGGTTATGGCGTACATGAAGCTTGTAAACAGAGGGTGCGCCGCGAAAAATCACGATATCGCAGGTGAAGCGCGGCCGCTGGGAGACGCAATAACAGATAAAATAAGAAAAATCCGCACACTTCACATCTCACAGCTATCCGAACGCCGTAAAGATCCGATGATTACTATGGTGTTTACCGATATGATAAACAGCTATCGGCGCGTGAAGGATCACGCTCTTAATATTGCCGAAGCGATAGCGGGAGAAAAATAGGGCGCAACTTCACACCGTCCTGCCCACACTTGTACTGCGGCTCTAACAGCTCCCCCGGCCGTTGCTGAAAATTCACTGCCCGTAGCCGGCATTCACAGGGGAAATTTATTCTAATTGCAAGATAGTTTTGACTTTTGGATTATAATAACATAGAATACCAGAAATTTAAATAAATGCAGATTCTGTACATCTGTTTAGACTGAAAAGTTTTGGGGCGGATTCATATTTTGAAGTTTACTAAGCGTTTGAATATAGAGGCTAATATGAAAAAGATTTGTCTGTTTTCATCTCTTTTCGTAATGTTATGCGCTGGAACGGTATTTGCCACTCCAGCCAATATTATAAGGGTGCCTTCCGCCGATGTTCAGCCGTACGGCACCTTTCATCTTGATCTGGACACTCAGACCACTATGTTTCGCAACCAAAAAAAAGGCGCCACAGCCATGCCAACGACCTTCGGCCTGACAGCCGGCTTCTATGATATCGGCTCTTTCCAGGTTGAAGGAGGAATCGACGTAAGAGAGCCGACAAACGAACCTGTGTCGTTTAACTTGAAGATGGCAATGCCGGAGGGAGCTTTTAACGACTGGGCACCGGCTGTTTTCGCGGGCGGGTTCGATTTCGGCACCGATATCGATAATACTGATTACAATCTTGTCTACATTGGCGTGGCCAAATCCATTTCATTCATCGGAAGGTTTACTGTCGGCGCATTTACCGGCAATACCAAACTGCTGAAAGACGCCAACGGCAAAACGGACAGCAGTTCGGTTTTCTTCGGGTTCGACACCAGACTGCCGAAAATCAATGAAAAGCTCTGGTTTGGAATTGATTACATGGGGACAGATAGTCTGTACGGAGCGCTGTCATTCGGCTTCGCGTGGTCTTTTTCCGAAAACGCGGCGCTTACTATCGGATACATCAATTTCACCGAAGAGCGGGTGGTGCCAACGCGAAGCGACGTCATGACCTGGTAGGTCGATTTCGACTTCTAATCTGTAAACTTGACCGCCTCCACAGACAAACCGGTTGAAATTTTCTGCGACGGCTCCTGCCTGAACAATCCCGGTCCCGGCGGATGGGGGGCGATTATCAGGCAAGCAGGCGTGGAACGCGAAATTTCCGGAGGCGCCCACTCCACGACTAACAATCGCATGGAACTTTCCGCCGCCATCGAGGCGCTGAAAAAAATAAAAAAACCTTCCAGCGTAGTTGTAACAACGGATTCGCAGTACCTTGTGAAAGGTATGACCGACTGGATGAAAACATGGGTGAAAAAGGGCTGGAAAACTGCCGGCAGGAAGCCTGTAAAAAACCGCGAATTATGGGAAGAACTGAACCGGTTAGCCTCCATGCATCGGATTAAATGGATGTGGGTGCGCGGCCATACCGGACATCCTGAAAACGAACGATGCGACCAGCTGGCCTTGGCGCAAGCCATCGCTTTCAAGCAGGGCTGACATTTTTTCTACCGAAGCATTTACCCGCAAAACCGCGCTTTCAATATTCTTTAACACGGTTCTTTTTTGCTACTTTGCAAATATGCTATAGTATCCGGTCTATATGAGGTTAAATTAATGAGAATAAGTGAACTGGCAAAAAAGCTTGGCGTTAAAAGCGCTGATATTATCGCCAAGCTTGAGAAAATGAAAATCACCGGCAAGAAAGCCGCGTCGTCTATTGAAGAATCGCTGATTCCTGCAATGAAAGCGGATTTCTCCGCTAAAAAACCTGTGGCGAAAAAAAGCTCCACGGCCAAGGCTGTGAAAAAACCGGCCAAAAAAACCGAAGCGGAAAAGCCGGCGAAAGCGACAAAAGCAAAAGCCTCGGCCAAAGCAGCGGCCGCCAAACCGCAAACGGCCGAGAAGGTAAAAAAAGAGGTGCGCGCTAAAGACGAAAAAACCTCGGCGGAAGAGTTAAAAAAGAAAGAAGAAGCAGGAAAAGCCGCAGAGAAGGCCGAAAGAAAGGCCGCCGAAGAGGCCAAAAGGAAGGCCCGCGAAGAAGAGAAAAGAAAAGCGGAAACGGAAAGAAAAGCGGAAGAAGAAAAAAAACGGAAAGAAAAGGAAGAGCTCCGGGAAATAGAAAGGCTTATCCAGGATGAAGAAAAGCGGAAGAAAGAAGCCGAAGCAAAAACCATATTCATAGACGAAGCGATAACGGTAAAGGAGTTCGCGGAAAAACTGAAACTTTCCGTAAACCAGATTATCAAAAACCTCTTCCTCAAAGGGACAGCCATCACGGTTAACCAGACCATCGGCATGGATCTGGCTAAAGAAATGGCCGCTGAACTCGGCTACACGATTAAAGTCCGCACCGACAAGGCAGAGGCAAAAAAGGCTGAGACGGTCGTAGACAAATCGCACCTTTCGGTGCGTCCTCCCATCGTTACGGTGATGGGGCACGTAGACCATGGCAAGACGACTCTTCTCGACTACATCCGCAAAACCGCAGTGGCGGCAAAGTAAGCCGGGGGCATAACACAGCACATAGGCGCCACAAGCGTAAAGGTGGGAGACAGCTCCATTACTTTCCTCGACACGCCAGGCCATGAGGCATTTACGGCGCTTCGGGCGCGCGGCGCACAGGCGACCGACCTTGTCGTCCTCGTGGTGGCCGCGGATGACGGCGTTCAGCCGCAAACTGTCGAAGCCATCAATCACTCTAAGGCCGCCAATGTAACGATAATCGTCGCCGTAAACAAAATCGACAAACCGGGCGTCAACCCGGAAAAGATCAAGCAGGAACTGTCGACATACGACCTTGTGCCTGAAGAATGGGGCGGCGATATTATTTTCTGCAACATCTCGGCAAAAACCGGCGACGGCGTTGACCATCTGCTGGAGATGATTCAGTTGCAGGCTGAAGTTCTTGAACTGCGGGCGGACGCCAACCGGAAAGCGGAGGCTACCGTAATCGAATCCAAGCTGGACAGAAACAGAGGCCCGATTCATTCCATCGTGGTAACCAACGGTACGTTGAAAATCGGCGATCCTTTTGTAATGGGAACGACTTACGGAAAAGTTCGCGCCCTGCTCAACGATAAGGGCGAGCGGGTGAAATCCGCCGGCCCCTCAACGGCGGTTGAACTGCTCGGCGCCAACGGTCTATGCGAACCGGGCGAGACTGTAACAGTGATGGATAGCGACAGAAAAGCCCGCCAGGTAAGCGCGACGAGGCAGGACGACCATAGACAGAAGAAAATAGCGAAACAGCACGTGCGGCTGGAAAACGTCGTCGAATCGCTCACCGAAGGCGAAATAACGGATCTGCATCTGGTTATAAAGGCCGACACGCAGGGATCGGTGGAAGCGGTAAAGGAGCTTCTTTCAAAGCTGGGGCTTGAAGAAGTGAAACTGCACGTCATCCACAGCGGCGTGGGCGGCATCACGGAATCGGATGTGACTCTGGCGGACGCTTCCGATGCGATTATAATCGGCTTCAACGTCCGCCCCACCGATAAAGCTAAAACGCTTGCCGACAACACCAAAATCGATTTAAGACTTTACAATGTCATTTACGAAATAACGGACGATGTGAAAGCGTCTGTCAAAGGGCTTCTCAAACCTAAGTTTGAAGAGAAAATAGTCGGCCGGGCGGAAGTAAGAAACATTTTCAGAATCTCCCGCATCGGCACCATCGCCGGCTGTATCGTATCCGAAGGCGCCATGAAGCGAAACGGCGGCGCGCGCCTCATAAGGGACAGCGTGGTTATTTACACCGGCGCCCTTTCATCGCTCAAGCGGTTCAAGGACGACGCCAAAGAGGTGCAATCCGGCTACGAGTGCGGCATCTGCCTTGAAAAATTCAATGACATAAAAGTTGGAGACATCGTTGAACATTTCGCCACTGTCGAGGTTGAGCGTTAAACTTTTTCCGGCGCTTCCCTTTGTTCCGGCACAAGCCCGCCTGCGTTAAGAACCGGCCATGAAGGGGTGGTGGATGCCGTTAGCGCTCGTCGCCGGGATATATCTTGCCGTGAGACTCACAAAATTCATGAATTACTTCACATTCGGTGAAAACCGCGAAAAGCTCGAAAAGTGTGAAAAGTGCGAGCGGGATAAACCGGAATAACGTGGATTTCGCCCGCACCGCACGCGCGCTCGATTTCGACGACATACGCCGGAACCTGGCCGGTTTCTGCAAAACATCTGCCGGCGAGGAAATC
Organism: Nitrospirota bacterium; assembly: GCA_024275775.1. GTDB lineage: Bacteria > Nitrospinota_A > UBA7883 > JACRGQ01 > JACRGQ01 > JAJRYM01. Next base: position 2,222 of record JAJRYM010000208.1, on the reverse strand, counting down.
TGCCTCAGCATAACTCCAACCGGCAGGCCGGCCGAGGCCGAAAAACTGCTGGATCTCACCGGAGAGCTTCTGTCGCTCACGGAGCCGACAGCATCCCTCTTTCCCCGGAAAATCGACGCCCCGCTTCCGGTTCTTGAAGCGATTGAAAAAGGCGTTTTGCCGGAGCCGGACGGCCTGAAAAAAATACTTTCCTTCTGCGAACAGCTTGAGCGGCTTCTCGGCCTTCAAGCCACCCTCTCCTCTTCCGCGCCCGGCCTTGCCGGCCTGATAGAAAAACTCGACCCGATGGAGGAAACCACCCGATTTTTCCATCAAACTTTCGACGGCGAGGGTATGGTGAAATCGACTGCCTCGGCGCTCATGGTGGAGCTTGAAAGCAGAATCGAATCGCTTAAAAATAGAATCGAAAGAAAAGCAAAAAAGCTCCTCTCGCGCGGCGACGTGGAAAACGTTCTGCAGGAAACATACATAACGATACGGAGCGACAGAATAGTCCTGCCGGTGAAAGCGGAGTTCAAGAACATCTTTCCCGGCATCATCCACGGCATCTCATCCACCGAGCATACGGCGTTCATCGAACCGCAGGAGCTGGTGAACGATAATAACGATCTTCAGTCGGCCATCTCCGCAAGGGAGGAGGAAATAAACCGCCTTTTAAGAATGGCGGCTGAATTTTTAAGGGAAAACGGAGATGCCGTTGCCGACAACTGGCGTGTAATGGGGGAACTGGACTTTGTAAGCGCGCGGGCGATCTTTTCGCGTAAAATCGGCGGCAAGCGGCCTCGGTTCGCCGGAGACGACGCCATCAACATCCGCTCTCTCCGGCATCCCATGATGGTGCTGAGGGGCGAAAAACCGAACCCCAACCGGCTGGAGCTTGACGGCGGCGAACGCGCGCTTCTGGTATCCGGCCCGAACGCGGGCGGTAAAACGGTACTGCTGAAATCGCTCGGTCTGACGGCCGTCCTGCCCGCGTGCGGGATATTTCCGTCCGTCGGCGAAACTTCTTCGTTTCCGTTCGCCGGGCGCGTGTTCGCCATAGTAGGGGACGAGCAGTCCATCGAGGAGGGGCAGTCCACCTTCTCGGCTCAACTGGCGGGAATAAAAACGGCGCTCGATTCGACGCGGAAAGGCGACTGGGTGATAGTGGACGAAATCCTCAACGGCACCGACCCGGAGCAGGCATCCGCCCTTGCGCTGGCCGTTATCGAAGAGTTTCTGGAGAAAGGATGCCGGACGTTCGTATCGACCCACCTGCCGAATCTGAAAATTTCCGCACAGCAAAAACCGGGCATGGTGAACGGCGCGATGGGGCTGGATGAAACCGGCAAACCCAGCTTCCGTTTTGATAAAGGGCATCCGGGCGTGAGCTATCCGTTCGCCATCGCCGCTACCGTCGGCCTGCCGGAGAAGGTGCTAGAAAACGCGCGCGGCAACCTTACATCATCCCACGACCTTTATAACGAGGCGCTTGAGGAGCTTAGGGAGAAAAGCGACAAGCTTTCCCTGCTGGTGGAAGAAAACGAAAATATCGCCGAAGAAAACAGCCGCCTGAAAGAAGAACTACAGCGCGAACTTGAGGAAACGGAGCGGAAACTAGAAAAATTTGAAAACGAAAAACGCAAACTGCTGAAAGAGGAAGTGAGAAAAACCCGCAGGGAACTCTCGGAGCTTATCGAAAAAGCGGGTAAGAGCGACAGAAAAACAAGAGCCGAGGCGGCGCGTAACCTGAAAGAGCGGGAAGACCGGCTGGTCAGAAAAATCCGGCAACCGGAATCGATACCGCTCGAAAAGGTCGGCGAGGGAGGCGAGGTATGGATAATACCGCTGGATAAAAGTGCGCGCCTCGTGAAAATCAGCCCTGAAGGAAGAGCGGAGGTCGTCTGCGGAGAGGTGCGTATGACGCTGGACGGGAAAGACCTCATCGGCGTAAAACCGGGCTCAACGGTGCGAAAGAAGAAGAGGCCGGCCGTTCAATCGGCGCCCATTGTCGAGGAAGCGCCGGCGGAAATCTCACTGCTGGGGCTGACGTTCGATGAATCGCTGGACCTGCTTGAACCGTTTCTCGACAGACACCTCGCCCTCGGCACAGCCGAAGTGAGAATCATCCACGGCAAGGGTGTGCTGAAAGAAAAAGTCGAGAAATATCTTCACACCCTTTCGTTCATCGAATCTGTTCAACCGGCGCATCCCTCGCAGGGCGGAACCGGCGCCTCCGCCGT
>JAJRYM010000207.1 GCA_024275775.1 Nitrospirota bacterium | reverse complement strand
CGCCACAAGCTGATAAAGAGGCCAGGAGGAATGAACGAACAGCTTGCGCGACTCCAAAGCACTCGAACGCACTATGCTCCCCTCCAGAACCACTCCGTTTTTCTTAAGCATTTCCACGAACGTCATGCCGAAATACATAAGTGGGTCGCTAACTGATCTGTAAAAGGTTTTTTCCTTTGCGCCGGCTTTTACCGAGCCGCTTATAATAATATTCTCACTTCCGTCGGAGCGTTTGCGATATTCGAGCCGCAGACGGTTTTTCCCCGGAGAAAGCCGAATGTGGTTCCGGAGCGTCAGGTAAGGAGTTTCGGGATCCAGAGTTGCAATAACTTTCCCCGAAATGCCTCCTGCCGGATAAACCAGAATGGCGAAGCTGTTGAAATTAAGCGAGAGCGCGTTTATCGGAGCTTCGAATGCCCGCCGATAGCCCGATATTTTCCACCCGCCTGGGAACGCGGACCCGCCAAAATATCCGTCGTCCAGCGCCAGGTTGCCCTTTATTCGCTTAATGCCGCGCTTGCGGATTTCATTCGCCATCAAAAAAAGATCTTCCGTAACGAGGTGCGGGTCGCCGCCGCCTGTAATCACAAGGTCTCCCTTTATCTCATCCCCTGCCCTTTCGCCGGTGTAGGAAACTTTTGTGTCGAAAGTAAAGGCCGGCCCCAGCAGGTCAAGCGCGGCGGCCGAGGTTACGATTTTCATATTGGAAGCCGGTATCACCGGTTTGCTTCCGTTTTTGGAATAAATGACCGTGTTGGTTCCCAAAGATTTAACGGATATCGCCACGGTCGCGTTTTTGGCGCATCCGTTATTTAAAATATTGTCAACCGCGCCGGCCAAATCCTTGGCGTGGGCGTAAGGCGAGACAAGTGAAAAGGCAAGAAAGAAAACTGCTACCCTGCCCATTTTTCACCCTTATCGCCTGCAACAAATCTTATTATGAGAAGAGAGGTCAGCCCTCCCAAACCGTTAAGCGCCATATCATGCCAACCAAAATGCCTGTTGGGCAAAAGATACTGAATCCCTTCGTCAAGCGCTCCCAACAGAAAGACGGCGGCAAGGACTATCAGGAAAAGCCGCGCGCCGGATATTTTGAACCTGAACAGAGAAAATAAAAGAAAACCGAGCACGGCGTAAAGCCACAGATGAAGCCGTTCATTCATTACTACGGTATGTTTGGTGGCCCAGTAATACACCCCGCCAATCCAGACGGCGGTTAACCAGAAAAAAGGTTTCCTGAAGTTCGAGGTTTTTCTGCCCGCGAAAAAAAATAGAAGAACAACAAGCAGACACATCATCGCTATAAATGGTTTCATTAGCGAATGGCGCGCCATCCAGGCCGAAATAACCGGAGTTATAGGGAGGGTTCCGTAAAGCAGGGCGATATACATAGAAGTGAATACGGCGCCCCGCCTGAAGGATGAAAAAAGTGAAATCTGCATCCGAAATATACTAATACATGAGAGGCGGATTATCGCCTGCCGTAATTCTTATTTTTTACTTCCGCTCCGTCCCCGCCTTCAGCCTCTTAGTCGCATTTCGAGTAGCCGCACGACCTGCAGTAGAGGCAACCCGAGCCGAACTCCAGGGCTCCTCCGCAATCCGGGCAGGCGGCCGATACCGGAACCATCAGCGCTCCGTTTCCATTTCCGTTGCCGCCGGCTGAATCGGAAGACTCTTTTTTAATGGCCTTGGGCGGAGCTTCTTTTGTGAATCCCTGCTTGTGGTGGCGTTCCATGGCCTGCGCTATCGCGTCGGCGCAACTGAGAATCCTGCCGCCGTCTTCCCATATTGGAAGGTGGCAGGATATGTTGCGAAGCTGTTTTATAACATCCTCCACTTTTATCCCTGCCCGCAGTGCGAGGGAAACCAGCCTGCCTATGCTTTCGGTCTGCGAAGCGGCGCAACCGCCGGCCTTGCCGATGGCGGTAAAAAGTTCAAACGGCTCGCCCTCTTCATCCTCATTGATAGTGACGTAAATATTTCCGCATCCTGTGGCGATTCGCTGAGTGCTTCCGTGAATCACCCGCGTGCGGGGCCTCATCTTCAGATCCGAAGAGGTTGCCGGCGCTTCGTCCTTGGCCGTTTTGCCCGTTGAAAGCACCTGCCCTTCGCGAGAGCCGTCCCTGTAAATCGTCACCCCTTTGCAGTTAAGCTGATGGGCCAGCATGTAGGCTTTCTTCACGTCTTCCTTCGTGGCGGTTTTAGGGAAATTGATGGTCTTGCTTACGGCGTTGTCTGTATATTTCTGAAAGGCCGCCTGCATTTTTAGATGCCATTCCGGCGTAACGTCGTGCGCCGTAACGAAAACCTTTTTCACGTCCTCCGGCACTTCTTCCATATCATGCACCGAACCGGCGAAAGCGATTTTTTCCATCAGCGATTCGGAATAGAACCCTCTCTCCTTCGCGGTCTGTTCAAATATGGGATTTACCTCTATCATTTTCGTGTTATCCATTACGGTGCGAACGTAGGAAAGTGCGAAAATAGGCTCAACGCCCGACGAAACTCCGCATATTATTGAAATCGTCCCGGTGGGGGCGATGGTCGTTGTTGTGGCGTTCCGCACGGGCGGCATCCCCGGCCCGTCGTATACGCTTCCCTTGAAGTTCGGGAACACCCCTCTCTTCCGCGCCAGCTCCGAAGAAGCTTTATCGGACTCTTCATCGATGAATCTCATTACCTCTTCCGCTTTGTTTACGGCTTCATTCGAGTTGTAGGGGATTCCAAGAAGAATCAGCATATCGGCGAAAGCCATTACACCCAGCCCGATTTTTCTGTTCTCCCGTGTCGTTTTCCCGATTGCTTCAATCGGATATTTATTCATGTCGATGACGTTATCAAGAAAGTGAACGGACGAATGCACTACTCTGCCCAGACTTTCGTAGTCCACCTCGCCGTTTTTTACGAACTTTACGAGATTTATAGAGCCCAGATTGCACGATTCATACGGCAGAAGCGGCTGTTCGCCGCACGGGTTGGTGCTCTCGATAGCGCCGATATGAGGGGTCGGATTATCATTGTTTATGCGGTCGATAAAAACGATGCCGGGGTCGCCGTTTTTCCAGGCGCAGTTGACTATCGTTTCCATAACCTTTTCGGCGCTGAGCGAATTTTCAACCTCGCCGGTTTTGGGGTCTACAAGATCGTATTTTCTACCCTGCTCCAGCGCCAACATGAATTCATCGGTAAGAGCAACGGAGATGTTGAAATTCGTGAATACTTCCCCGCCGGTTTTGCAGGTGATGAAATCCATTATATCGGGATGATCCACTCGCAAGATTCCCATGTTAGCTCCACGGCGGGTGCCGCCCTGCTTCACGGATTCGGTGGCCGCGTCAAATACGCGCATGAACGAAACCGGCCCCGACGAAACGCCGTTCGTTGAGTTTACACGGCTTCCCGCAGGCCGGAGGCGCGAAAAGGAAAAACCGGTGCCTCCCCCGCTTTTATGTATGAGGGCTGTCTCTTTCACCGCTTCGAAAATCGAATCCATCGAATCGTCAACCGGCAAAACGAAACATGCCGACAACTGCTGAAGCTCGCGCCCGGCGTTCATGAGCGTCGGGGAATTGGGCATGAACTCCAGATTGGTCATCATGCTGTAAAATTCTTCCTCGGTTTTGGCAATATCGGCATTTGAATCGTAGTTCAAATCCGCCTGCGATATATTACGGGCGACGCGGCGAAACATTTCGACCGGAGTTTCAACCGAATTGCCGTCGCTGTTCTTGGCGAGATACCTTCTTTCCAGTACCTTTATCGCGTTTTCCGTAAGCGGCAGTTCCTCTTTTAAAACGCCGCCTTGTTTCGATTCGGATTTAATATCATTAGCCATCTTGACCCCTTTCCCCTCTTGTCTACTATTATAGCTTACAATTCAATATATAGTGCTAGTAGGCGATTCTTACCACAATATATTGTGTTGTCAATATTTTTCTTTAATTCCTTAAAAATCAAGGAAGTAACAATTAGCTTCCCAAAAGCCGTATTGAACTTAAGGAAATGCACGCCTGATAATTAGCTTTATTTCAAAAGTTTATGTCATTTTACCGTTACTTTTATTCAGAATCCGGCAAATGCGGACGTGCAAAAAAGGCTAAAAAACGGTACCATGTTTTACTGTAACAGCCTCTACGGTTTTTAATGTAAAGGAAGAGTGAATGTATCTGGCGCCGGTTATCGATTCCTGTGTAAACCTGGCCGATGACGGACCGCAGACTGTCAACAATCCCGGCAGTTCCTTCGCAAGACTTCAGCGGGAAATGGAGCAAGCGTCGGTCAAAACATCTATTCTGCACGCCCTCCCCTCAGCGGGGCAAAACGGCTTTATTGCCGAAATCTGCGAACGTAATAAAGGGAAATTTTACGCTCTCGCCTGCTTTCAGCCGGATGCGGAGGATATAGAACAGTTTTTGGAAACGACTGCCAACACTGTTTTCAAGGGGGTAAAACTTTACCCGGCGGCAGGCGCCTACTCGCCTCTGGATGAAAAGTTCGTCCAGCTCTACCGGGCGGCATCTGAAAAAGGCTGGGTGGTATATTTTGACGGGCTTGCCGAAACCGGCATACTGCCGATAGACGAAATCCGCCCCGCCGCGTATGACCGGTTGGCGAAGATGTATCCTGAAATGAAGATAGTCATTTCCCGTTGCGGCGTCCCATGGGTTATGGAGGCCCTTTTTGTGGCTAAATCGAACCGCAATGTTTATCTTGACTGCGCGTGTATTCTTGATGAATTCGGAGGTTCTTCGGTTCAATCCGACATTCTCTATCTGGCGGGAGAAATCGACGGCAAACTGATATACGGTTCCGGTTTTCCTGAAAAATCGGTTAACCGGTATCTGTCGCTTGCCCGAATAAATTTTAACCGACTGCCTAAAGAAAAAAGCATCAATATTTTTGGGAGAAACGCCGCCGCTCTCTTCGACCTAAGCCTTGATTGATTGTGATAATACAATCTCGCAGTTGAACTACCGAATAGGAATAAATTATGTACAAAATAGAAATACGAAAACAGAAACTTAATTTTTCGGCCGCCCATTTCATCACCTACGAAAACGAATGCGAGGCGCTTCACGGCCATAACTATTACACGACCGTGGAAATGTTGGGGCAACTCGACGAAAACGAATATCTTATGGACTTCAAGCTGGTGAAAAGCGAACTGGAGAAAATCTGCAAAACTCTTGACCATAAAGTCCTGATGGCCACCCGCAATCCGCATCTTTCCTTTGCAGAAAACGAGGGGTCGCTGGAGGTGCTGTTCCGCTCAAAAAAATACGTCTTCCCCCTTGAAGACGTCGTTAAGCTTGCCATAGCGAACACGACCGTGGAAAAACTGGCGGAGCATATTTCGGAACAGCTTATAAAGGCGCTACGGGCCAAGGGCAAGCTGGAGAAAACATCTTCCCTTGAAGTGGGAGTCGAAGAGACTGCGGGCCAGATGGCTTCCTTCCGCGTTGATTTCCAACAGGCCGATTAGGCCGAAGCTTTAAGCGGTGGTCAGTTAGTTTTTGTGCTCGTACCGGTCTTCCAGACAAACTCGGTATCGCCTAGTACGGAGAAAAGCCTGACTCTATAAGCATCCATCCCTTCAAGATTTGCCGTCTTTGCGAACTTGATTATGTAAATAGTTTTCCAGTAGTTTATAAAGGCAAAGACATTTGTATCCGGCATATCCTTCCTCTTGATTTTCTTGACGCTTATCGGCGCCACGAGGTTGCCGTCCTTGTCCACAAGCCGCAGTTTCCATATTGAATCCGGCGAGTCGAAATCATTCCATTTGTCTTCAAAAGTATAAAAAGCTCCCAGGAATTCCATTTCCTTTGAAGCCTGCTTCTCGATTTCCGCTTTCTGCTGATTATATTCGGACTGCTCCATCCTGCCTTTTTTCAGCATTTCATCAATGTACTCGTTCTTCAGTTCGGGCGTGTACCAGAGAAGGTCGCCGACAAAAACAGTGTCGAGATCCCGGTATATCTTCCCCGTCATTACGAGGCGGTCGATCATCGTTATAATTTTATCCTGAAACAAACGGAATTGAACCTTTGTTCTGTCAGACTGACAGCCGGCCGGCAAAAGCAGGAAAACGCAAACAGAAAGAACCGCAAACAGGTTCAGTGGAAAACGATGGGATAGCTTTTTCATTACCGCAGATTATAGGTTAAATCCACTTGTGAAACCATAGATTAAAGTGCGCTCAGCGTCTTTTTGAGATTTTCATACGCCAGCCGTCGGTGAGATATCGCATTTTTTTCTCCCGCGTCCAATTCGGCGTATGTCCTCTGGAGTCCCGCAGGAATAAAAATTCTGTCCCAGCCAAAACCGTTCTTTCCCGTTTGCTTTCGCGCCACAAATCCCGCCACTTCCCCTTTTGCGGTGATAACCGACCTGCCGTCATGCACCGCTATACAGCACTGCGCCACGGCCGATCTGTTTTCTTCGTCTCCCAGCATTTTCAGCAGTCCCTCATTGCCCACGGCGGCTTCGAACCAGCGCACCAGAGCTCCCGGCAAGCCGTTCCATGCGGCAAAAACGAGACCGCTGTCCTCCACCATTACAGGTTGGCCTGTGATTTTAAAAGCTTGCTCCGCCTTTAAACGGGCGGCCTCCTCCACGTCCAGCGTCTGCATTTCATGCAGGTCGCCGATTTCGACTCTCCGCAGGTCAATTCCCAGTATCTCCCGCGCTTCGCGAAACTTGTTTTCGTTTCCGGTGGCGAACAAAAGGGATTCAAGCATAACGCCCGGATTATACAGCCTCGATGCGATTGACATAACCGCCCCGCACAAACTACAATTTTCCCAATTGTTTTTGACGGTATCGGCATGCTTGAAAATATTAAAGTTCTGGTTCTGAATTACAGTTTCGAACCGCTAAATTTCTGTACGGCCAAGCGGGCTATCGTCATGCTGTTCACCGGCAGGGCGAAGCAGGTCGAATGCGACGGAATAATGGTTAGAACTTTCACCAGGCAGTTCCCCTGCCCCACCGTTATACGGCTTAACAGGTATATAAGGCTTCCTTACTCAAACGGAGTCGCCTTCAACAAGAAAAATGTAATGAGGCGCGACGGGCATGCCTGCCAATACTGCGGCAAAACCCACAAGGAACTTACGCTCGACCATATTATCCCCCGCTCGCTGGGCGGTAAAACAAACTGGCTGAACGTTGTAGCGGCGTGCAGAATATGCAACACGAGGAAAGGACACAGGAACCCCGAAGAGGTCGGAATGAAACTGATGCGCAAACCTTTCAGGCCGAAATTCATGGCGCTTCTGTTGCCGCCGCATTCGGCAACGGACGATTTCAAAGCGTCCTGGAGCAAATACCTCGCCTTCGCCCAGACTGAGAACTAGACCGGAACAGCCCGACGCGGAAACCGGCCGATTTTACCCGCGCAATACGGCGGTTGTATAATTCCATTTATGAAGTTCAAACTGCATTCCGATTTCAGCCCGGCGGGCGACCAGCCGCAAGCCATCGAAAAGCTGACGGATAACGTAAGAAAGAATATTCCCCATCAGGTTCTCCTCGGCGTAACAGGTTCGGGAAAAACATTCACGCTGGCCAATCTCATAGAGAAGGTGCAAAAACCTACGCTTGTCTTCGCGCCGAACAAAACGCTTGCCGCACAGCTTTACAACGAATTCAAAATGTTTTTCCCGGAAAACGCCGTTGAATATTTCGTCAGCTATTACGACTACTACCAGCCGGAGGCGTACGTTCCCAAAACGGACACTTTCATAGAAAAGGAGACTTACCGCAACGACGAAATAGACAAAATGCGGCATTCCGCAACCATGGCGCTTCTTGAAAGGCGCGATGTTCTTATCGTCGCTTCCGTATCCTGCATTTACGGAATCGGCTCGCCCGAAGCCTATTACGGAATGCTCATCAGAATAGAAACAGGCCAGCATATAAGCAGAGATGAATTCACCGCCCGGCTCGTTGAGGTGCAGTACGAAAGAAACAACTACGATTTCCGGCGCGGCACTTTCCGGGTTCGCGGCGACACGGTGGAAGTTTTCCCCGTTTCGCAATCAGATGAAGCTGTCCGGGTGGAATTTTTCGGGGACGAGATAGACGCCATCTCGCGCATAGATTCTCTTACCGGCAAAGTCATTCAAAAGCTGGAGCGCGTGCCCATCTACCCCGGAAGCCATTACGTAGTACAGCAACAAACTAAGGAAAACGCCATCAGCCGGATACGCGAGGAACTTCTGCATGTCTCCGAAGAACACCGGCGCAACAACCGGCTGATAGAAGCCCAGCGCATCGAGCAGAGAACGATGTTCGACCTTGAGATGCTCAAGGAAACCGGGTTCTGCAACGGTATTGAAAACTATTCGCGGTATCTTACCGGCCGGAAAGCCGGCGAGCCCCCTCCCACTCTGCTGGATTATTTCCCGCCGGATTCGCTTCTGATTATCGACGAAGGCCATGTTTCCATACCGCAGTTAAAAGGGATGTTCCACGGCGACAGATCCCGCAAATCGACGCTGGTCGAATACGGTTTTCGGCTTCCATCAGCGCTGGACAACCGGCCTCTCACTTTCGAAGAGTTCGAGAAAGACCCGAAGCAGAGAATATATGTTTCGGCCACACCCGGAGATTACGAGCTCCAAAAAGCTGATGAGAACGTTCTGGAACTGCTGATAAGACCTACGGGGCTGATTGATCCGGAAATCACCGTTCGCCCGATATCCGGGCAGGTCGACGACCTTGTGCACGAAATAAAAATACGGGCGGAACGGAACGAGAGAACGCTTGTGACGACCCTTACCAAAAGATTCTCCGAGGATTTAAGCGAATATCTGGCGGAAGCAGGCATACGGGGGAAATACATGCACTCGGATATAGATACGCTTGAACGAACGGAAATTCTGCGGGAGCTTCGGCTGGGAGAGTTCGACGTTCTGGTAGGAATTAATCTCCTGCGCGAAGGCCTCGACCTGCCGGAAGTATCGCTTGTAGCCATACTGGACGCCGACAAGGAAGGATTCCTCAGGTCCGAAACATCTCTAATACAGACGTCGGGCCGTGCCGCGCGCAATATAGCGGGGCAGGTAATCATGTACGCCGACAGAATCACAGGGTCAATGGCAAGAGCTTTGGGCGAAATGGAAAGACGGCGGAATATCCAGATTGAGTACAACCGCAAACATAACATCACCCCGAAAGGCATAATAAAGAAGATTTACGAAACCATGACCGCCGCCACCGCCGCTGAAATGGTGGCTGAAGAGGAAATCGAATATATGCCGAGGAAAGAAATAGACAGGCTGGTTGAAACACTTGAGAACGAAATGAAACAGGAAGCTCGAAAACTGAATTTCGAGCGGGCCGCGGAATGCAGGGACAGGATAAAAAAACTAAAGGTACTTCAGCTCGCCTAGCCGTAATTAGGCCGGCCGGAACATGAAACCGGCCAGAGGTGTTTAGTTGCCGGCGCGAATCGCGGACGGTTTTGAAACGGCATAAAAAATGTTAGAGTTTCATAGGTAAAAGGGAGGATAAGCGGCATGACTATCGGCAAGAAAACGATTTACCAGATGATGCTCGGCTTCGCGGTACTGCTGATTATCGGGGTCTTGAATTTTGATTTCCTTAATCGAGTATATTTCGCCAAGCAGGCGACTCCGCTGGGATTTCTTCTCAACGGTTTTATCGTCACTCTTTTCCTGCTGGGTCTTTTTAAAACTATCTCGGCTCTAAGGCATTACGCGTTCGAAGAAGAGCAGGTTGATATTTTTCTTGAAGGAAGCGAAACAGGCGACCGCTATGTTCTAAGCATATTATCGCCGGATTCTATTATTTACAGGCGGCACCGGAAAACAAAGAACCTGTTCGACAAGAAAGTCCCGATCAATCATGGGGCTATCGTTTCGGCCATGCTGGCGGAGGAATCGCTGTATCTTTCCTTCCCGAAATTCGTTAACAATATACTGATTCTATCCGGCGTATTCGGGACGATCGTCTCTCTTATTCTGGCGCTTACCGGCGCCGGCGCGATACTGAAATCCTCCTCCACCGGCGAAGGGATGTGGATGATAATACACGGCATGAACACAGCTCTTAACACCACGGCTACGGCAATAGTCTGTTTTTTCTTTTTCACCTATTTTTTCCACAAACTTACCGATGTGCAGACGTACGTTTTCGGAAAAATAGAGAAGGCCGTCATGCTCTACATCGTTCCGGAATTCGCTTTCGATACGGAAACCGTTAACTACAACACGCAGAAAATGATAAATAATCTTTCGGAGCTTGCCGAAAACATCAACGAACGGTCCCGCATAATCACCGATGCCGTTTCCAGCCTCAACGAGCATAACGCCGCGCAGGCGGCTAGCACGGACCTGCTGGTAGAACGTCAGGATGAGGCTCTGCAAAACTCAAAGGCCATGGCGGCGATGCTTGAAAAAATCAGGGAAACACTCGAAGCCGGTTTCCGGCTGAAATAAACGATGCACCAGTTTGAAAGATACGTAGATCTCCGCCAGAACATCCACGAATCGGGCGCCGACGAATCCGTCTGGCCGACCTTTACGGACATCATGACCGTAGTTCTGATGCTGTTCATGCTGACGATGGTGCTTGTAATAATAAATAATTCCAATATATCGGCGCGCCTCAAAACAACCGTCAAAACAGAGAAAACCATATCCGGCCTTTTGAAGCAAAGCGAGATGGAGCGGCTACAGCTTGAAAAGAAAATAGCCAGCCTCGAAGACGTTCGGACAAAACAGGAAATGCAGTTACTGCTTCTGGAATATGAAAAAAAAGTGCTTAACGTGAACATGGATAAAACGCATGGAAAGATTGATTCGCTGGAATCAAGAATCAATGAACTCAACACAATGGTCATTGAGCTTCAGGCGCTGGTTGCCGACAAGGAGCGCCGCCTGCAACAGGCCGAGAAGCGCGGTGAAAAAGAAATTAGAGAAACCCGGCAGGCCTACGAGGAACGCATCGCCTCGCTGACTGAAGATCAGAAAAAAGAACTGACGGAATTCGACAGAAAATATAAAGCGCTTTTAGCCCTGATGGCTTCGAAGGAGGAGGCCATGCGAATTCTTGCGAAAAAACAGGAAAATCTGGGACTCACCCTTGCAAAGCAGAGAAGCGAATATTCACAGCTTGAGGAGAAGTACAATAAGCTCATCAGGCCGTCCAGAAGCTCTCTGGGAAAAGTAGTCGTGTCCGTCACCTACGCGAAACGCGGCGGAAAATACCAGTATTCCATTAAGGATGTGAAGGATACAGAATTCAGGAAAATCGGGAAAAAAGAGCTTGAGAAGATTCTCGCCGAGAGGAAAAAAGCTTTCAGCGGCAAGCTGTACGTTAGGGTCATAATTCCTGAGGGAAGCGGGCTTTCCTATAACGAAGCATGGACGTTTACCCAGCATATTCTTTCGACCTATGATTACTATTATCAGAAAAAGTAAAACCGGTCGCGCGCGAAAGCCGGTTTAAAGGGGTTTGCGTTTACTTTCATTGCCGAACATCGGCAAAAAAGCTATATTGACGGTTTCATCGGAGTAAACAAAATAAATGCTTTTTAAGAAAGTCTGCATCGCCGCGCTGGGGTACGAACTGCCGCCGAATGTCGTGACCTCGTCGGAGCTGGAAAAAAGGATGGCTCCGCTATATGAAAGACTTCAGCTTCCTTGCGGCAGGCTGGAGCTTATGACAGGAATCCGCGAAAGAAGGTTCTGGAGCGAAGGCGCCCGGCCAAGCATGGTCGCCGCGAAAGCGGGCGAAAAGGCGCTGGCCGATTCGGGGATACCCAGAGAAAAAATCGGCGCCCTCTTCCATGCTTCCGTCTGCCGCGATTTTCTTGAGCCGGCTACGGCGAACGTCGTCCATCACTCCCTCTCCCTGCCGAACAAAGCGATTGTAATGGATATCTCCAACGCCTGCCTGGGAGTACTTAACGGAATGATTGTCGTAGCCGAGATGATTGAGTCGGGCCATATCGAGGCGGGGATGGTGGTTTCCGGCGAGATGGGCGAGACGCTTGTAAACGGCACCATCGAGGCGCTCAACGGCGATACATCCCTCACGAGAAAATGTGTAAAACCTGCTTTCGCCTCTCTAACCATAGGTTCGGCGGCGGTGGCCGTCGTCCTCGCGAAACGGGATATTGTCGAAACTCCGCACAGGCTTCTGGGCGGGGCCGTTCAATGCGCCACGGAACACAACCAGCTGTGCAAAAGCACAAACGACAGCGGAATCAGTTCCGAATCCGCCCCGCTTATGGAGACTGACGCGGAAGAGCTTCTGCACGCCGGCTGTGGACTGGCGGAAAGAACTTTCCCTCTCCTCAAAAAAGAGCTT
>JAJRYM010000206.1 GCA_024275775.1 Nitrospirota bacterium | reverse complement strand
GTTTTTCTGGCGCTGGCTGTTGCCGGACTTTTCTCGTGCGCCGCCCCGCAGAAAATCGTCAGACAGCCCGGAAGAGCCAAAAAGGTTTACATAGTAAAGAGAGGCGATACGCTTGCCGGCATCTCCCGCAAATTCGGCGTAACGGTTTCGGCGCTTAAAAAAAGAAACGGGCTCTCAAGTTCCAACATCGTGCCGGGGCAGAGGATTGTCGTTTCGACCGGCAGGGGGAGCGGAGGCGGTTCGGCGGTCGTCGCGCGCGGTTCGGACGGCTCATCGCAATCGCCTAAAAAATATAAAAAACCGAAAACGTACTCGAAGAAAAAAAGAAAGCGGAAAAGGCGTAAAGGCCGGTTCGTCGCTCCAACGAAGGCTCCTCGTATAAAAGTGCGTCTTTCATGGCCGATAGATAAACCGGTGGTTACTTCCAGATTCGGGGTGCGCAAATCGGGAAAGCATGACGGCATAGATATAGGCGCGCCGAAAGGCACGAAGATTCACGCGTCTGCCGCAGGGCAGGTTCTTTTCAGCGGATGGGGGCCGACAGGTTACGGTCTGCTTGTGTTAATAAAACATTCCGAAAAGGTTTACACCGTTTACGCGCACAACCAGAAGAACCTTGTGAAAAAAGGAGCGCGCGTTAAAAGAGGGCAGGTGATAGCGAAGGTCGGCAAAAGCGGCAGGGCTACCGGCAATCACCTTCATTTCGAGGTGCGGGTAAACCGCGTCGCCTACAACCCGCTTGCCTACCTCTCGAAACTCAACCATCGCCGAGCCCGCAAATAAGCAAAGTGACTGCCCCCCTTTCTCGGTTCCGGTAAAAAATCCTTTTTGGTGTAGGCCATCTTGAAAGAGAGAGCATCAGAGAGAGGCGCGATTAGGATTTACCTTGCAATTTAAAAGTATTCATTTTAATATGCAATAATGATTGAGCGGATAATATCTAAAAAAGTGCTGAAAGCGCTCAAGAGACAAGCCGCTGTAGCCCTCATCGGGCCGCGCCAGGTCGGCAAAACAACGCTTGCTCTAGAAATCGCAGATACTCGCAAAGCGGTTTATCTGGATCTGGAGGCCCGCGAAGACAGGGAAAAACTGAGGAACCCGGCTCTATTTCTTGCAAGGAACGAAGAGCGGCTTGTTATTTTGGATGAAATTCACCGAACACCGCAACTGTTTCAGGTCTTGCGCGGCTTAATCGATAAGGGACGCCGCAAAGGGCTCCGCACAGGCCGTTTTCTTATTCTGGGTTCCGCTTCCATCGATTTGCTGCGCCAATCCGGCGAAACTCTGGCCGGGCGGATTGAGTACATCGATATTGAGCCTCTGAACATCATGGAGACAAGCGCCAAAGATAAATCCGACCCGGCAAAACTTTGGGTACGGGGCGGTTTTCCGGATAGCTATCTGGCAGAAAATGATGAGGATAGTTATGCCTATCGGCGTAACTTTATCCGCACCTATCTGGAAAGAGACGTGCCGCAATTCGGCCCCCGCATACCGGCGGAAACGCTTGAGCGGTTCTGGATAATGCTGGCGCATAGCCAGGGGCAGTTTCTTAACGCTTCCCGTCTGGCCGCGAGCCTCTCCGTTTCTGCGCCGACGGTGTCCAGCTATATCGATCTTTTGGTCGATCTTCTACTCGTGCGCCGGTTGCCGCCGTTTCACGTGAATGTAAAAAAACGGTTGGTGAAATCGCCGCGCGTTTACGTCCGCGACAGCGGTATAACTCATGCCTTGCTCGGCATTGCAGACTACAACCAGCTTTCCGGGCATCCCGTCTTTGGAGCAAGCTGGGAAGGTTTTGTGATTGAAAACCTGCTTTCAGGAGCGCCGGCTCGAACAGCGGCCAGTTTCTACCGCACCTCCGCCGGAGCGGAAATCGATCTGGTTTTGAAACTGCCGGGCGGAGAGATATGGGCCGTGGAGATTAAAAGCGGACTGGAGCCAAAACCGGGCAAGGGATTCTACAATGCGCTTGAAGATGTTAAACCGAACCGTAGCTTTGTTGTTTATGCCGGCTCGGACCGCTACCCTGTCGCGAAAGAAACCGATGCTATAGGTTTGGTTGAATTGGCGCAGGAATTGAGGAACAGAAATGCTTCTTTATAGTAGTAATAGTGGGAAGGCGGGAGACGCGCCGGCCGCGAAGGTCGGCAAAAGCGGCAGGGCTACCGGCAATCATCTTCATTTCGAGGTGCGGGTAAACCGCGTCGCCTATAACCCGCTTGCCTACCTGCCGAAACTCAACCATCGCCGAGCCCGCAAATAAACTAAAATGAAACTCACCC
This sequence comes from Nitrospirota bacterium, assembly GCA_024275775.1. Classification (GTDB taxonomy): domain Bacteria; phylum Nitrospinota_A; class UBA7883; order JACRGQ01; family JACRGQ01; genus JAJRYM01. The sequence continues at coordinate 1,428 of JAJRYM010000206.1, read as the reverse complement.
CGCGATTAAAGGAAAAAATATGATTCTTTCTTTAAATTCAGCGCTTGGCAAAAGATACAAAAGCCCTTCCCAGCAGGTTAGGGTGGTAACCGAGCATTGGGTTGGCGCGAATATTTTTTGCCCGGCCTGCGGCGACGAGCTTTCTAAATTTCCAGACAACAGGCCTGTGGCAGATTTTTTCTGCTCCAACTGCAAGGAGGAATACGAATTAAAAAGCAGGCGCGCGAATTTTACAAGAAAGGTGGTTGACGGCGCATATTCAACAATGATTAAAAGGCTGAAAAGCGTACACAATCCCAACCTTTTTCTTTTACGTTACGACTATGCAAGTTATCAGGTGCGGGATTTTCTGGTGGTTCCAAAACATTTTTTTATTCCTGAAATAATAGAGAAAAGAAATCCTCTGTCAGAAAAAGCGAGAAGATCGTTCTGGGTAGGTTGCAATATTCTTGTGCAGGATATTCCCAGCACCGGCAAGGTTTTCTTTGTAAACGATAAGAATGTTTCTTCCCGCAAATCTGTTTTAGATAATTGGCAAAAGACTCTGTTTTTGAGGGAAGCAAAAAAACCGGATGAAAAAAGCTGGAGCCTGGCAATCATGCGCTGTATCGATGAACTGGGGAAAACAGAATTTGCGCTTAAAGACGTTTACGGTTTTGAGCATGCTTTGCAGTTAAAATTTCCAAGCAACCGCCATATAAAAGATAAAATCAGGCAACAGTTGCAGTTCTTGCGGAACAGGGGATACTTGGAATTTCTTGGCAAGGGTCAATACCGCTTACGATAGGTTGTCCGTTGTTTCCCCCATCTCCCGCAACCGTTTTTTTGAGAGCTGTAAAAATTCGTCTTCCAGTTCGATCCCGACGTATTTCCTGTTAAGTTTCAGGGCGGCTACGCCGGTTGTGGAGCTTCCGCAAAAAGGATCCAGCACGAGGTCGCCTTCTTTCGTGGAGGCGCGGATAATTCTTTCAAGAAGCGCGAGAGGTTTCTGCGTGGGATGTTTGCCGAATTTCTTTTCGCCTTTGGCGGGAGACGACATCTCCCAGACATTCCGCATCTGTTTGCCGTTGTTAATCTGCTTCATAAGCGGATAGTCGAAGTGATGTTTGCTCTTCATGTTTTTGGACGCCCATAAAACTATTTCCGTGGAATGCGTAAAATATCTGCATGAAAGGTTCGGCGGGGCGTTCCGCTTGTACCAGATAATATCGTTCAGGATTTTGAACCCAAGCTGTTGCATGGCGAACCCGACCGAATAGATTATGTGCGTAGTGCCGGAAACCCATATCGTGCCGTTCGGTTTCAGTACCCGTTGGCACGCTTTTAGCCAGTCGAGCATGAACCGATGATTTTCCTCGACACCTTTCGACTTGTCCCACTTTCCCTTGTTTACCGAAACCATTTTCCCGGCGTGGCAGGTTATGCCGC
>JAJRYM010000205.1 GCA_024275775.1 Nitrospirota bacterium | reverse complement strand
CCCACGCCCGCTCGCTCAACGCCACGAACGCAAGCCCCGGCGGAAGCATGAACGCCTTCTGGGAGCCGGATATCAGCGCGTCTATTCCCCATTCGTCCATCGGAATTTCAAAAACGCCCACGCCGGTTATGCCGTCCACAACCAGCATCACATCGCGTTCCCGCGTGATTTGCGCAACCTCTTTTACCGGATGCCGAACGGTGGTGGAAGATTCGGTGGCCTGCATCAAAACGCCCTTGATATCGGGATTATCATCCAGCGCGGTTTTAATCGCGGCGGGGTCGGCGGCCTGCCCCCATTCAAGATTTATCCAGACGACGTTGAGGCCGTACGCCTCGGCTATCTGTCCCCACCGCTCGCCGAACTTTCCGCCGTTGACGACGAGAACCGACTGGCCGCGGCTGAAGATGTTGGAAACCGATGCTTCCATTCCGCCCGTGCCGGACGAGGAAAGAATTATCACGTCCTGTTCCGTGCCGAAAATCTTTTTAAGCCTTTGGGCGCAGTCGGCGAAAATCGCGGAAAACTGCGGAGTTCTGTGATGTATTACAGGTTGGGCCATGGCCAACAGCACCCTTTCAGGCACAGGCGTCGGGCCGGGCGACAAAAGATAGTTTTTAAGCATTATTTATCTCCAAAATTTATTGAAACGTTTATACCGTTTTTTTCAAATCCCAATAGAGCCGGACTTGCCGACGCCATAAAAAGAACATCAAATTATAAAAAAGATTCGATGATATTACCACACCCAAACCAGCCCGAAAATAGAGCTCTTACCGGACGGGCGGCCGTTAACTGGCTCAGGGTGCGAACCGACAGCCGGGGCGTCAGTTAGGGTTTATCGTCCAGATATAATGAAGCCCTGCCGGTAACGGGAGAACCTCGCTAACAGTTTTCATCACACCCAGCTTTTCCGAAAGAACGTCCTTCAGGAAGGAGAACCGCTCTTTTTCCTTAACTATAATCGGCTCTCCCTCTATTCCGGCCATATCGGCAATAACCCGCACCGCGCGCCGATAACCGCCCAACTCGTCCACCAACCCTTCCTTAAGCGCCTGCCTGCCGGAAAAGACCCGCCCGTCCGCCAGCTTTTTAACCTTTTCGATGTCAAGATGCCGGCTTTCCGCCACGGCCTCCACGAACTGCCGATGAACGTCGTCTATTACGGTCTGCAAAACGGCGCGGTCTTCTTCGGTGAATTCCCTGCTTCCCGTGCCGATTTCCTTGAACTTCGCGGATGTTACCGTAATGGTCTTGAGCCCGATTTTGGACATAAGCGACCGAGTGTCCATAAAAGCCATGATTACGCCTATGGAACCGGTAATCGTGCCGGGATTCGCGAGCACCCTATTTGCCGCCATCGCGATGTAATAACCTCCCGACGCTCCGAGCGTTCCCATGCTGGCGACAACAGGTTTCTTCTTTTTCGCCTCCAGCAGGGCCGCATAAATTTCCTGCGATGCTCCCACCGTCCCGCCGGGAGAATCTATATGAACGATAATTCCCTTAATCGAGTCGTTATTGGTATACTTTCTTATCTGCTCCACCTGCGCGTCGGCTGTCATTATCGGACCGAAAACTTCAACAACACCGATTTTATCGTGGCCGATGGCGGAGATATCCACCTCGGAACCTGTAAGGAAAGGCAGAAGCGTGAAAATAAGAACAAGAGCCGCCGCGAGAACAAACAGAACCCCGCATCCGACCAGAAAAGTTCCGGAACGGGAGCGCCGGCGGTCAGAACTCATGCCCCGAGCCTATTCCGCTTCGGGAAAATCTTCCATATCAAAATCGGCGTCGTCACCGGTAATACCGCTCGTAAGTGCCTTTATGCTGAGCGCTATTTTCCTCTGCTCCAGCTCCATCTTGATAATCCTTGCATCCACCGTATCGTCCACATCCAGATCCTTCATCGGATTCGAGGAGGGGAGATTGGAAATCTGGGAAGCGTGAATAAGCCCTTCAACGCCCGGCTCAATCTCGGCGAAAGCACCGAAATTGGTCACCTTCACGATTTTCACGGTAACGTCCTGCCCGACCTGATACTTTTCGGCCACCTTTTCCCACGGGTCTTCTTCAAGCTGTTTGAGACCCAGCGAAATTCTTTCGTTTTCCTTTTCGATGTTCAGCACAACGGTTTTCACGACATCCTTTTTCTTTACCTTCTCGGAGGGATGCTTGATTTTTTCCGTCCACGACATATCCGAAATATGAATCAGGCCGTCGACACCTTCCTCGATTTCAACAAACGCTCCGAAATCGGTAAGGTTTCTTACCACGCCTTCAATAATGCTTCCCATCGGATAGCGCTCTTCGATGTTCTCCCACGGGTTCGGTTTCAACTGTTTCATACCGAGCGAAATTCTCTTTCTATCCTTGTCTATATTCAGCACTTCCGCTTGCACTTCATCGCCCTGAGCCACGATTCTGCTTGGATGGCGCACATGCTTGCTCCATGTCATTTCTGAAATATGCACAAGCCCCTCAACGCCGGGCTCAAGCTCCAGAAATGCGCCGTAATCGGTGATGGAAACAACTTTCCCGTCTATCCGGGTGCCGATTGCGTATTTCTCTTCGATATTCTTCCACGGGTCTTCCGTGTGCTGTTTGAGACCGAGTGAAACTTTTTCGTTTTCCTTGTCGAATTTCAAGACAACGACGTTGACGGTATCGCTTATCTGCAACACTTCGCTGGGGTGATTTACCCTGCCCCACGATATGTCGGTTATATGAAGCAGGCCGTCAATGCCGCCGAGGTCTATGAACGCGCCGTAATCGGTGATGTTCTTTACTACGCCGTCAATGCATTTGCCTTCCTCAAGCGTGGCAAGAACGGTTTCACGGCTGGCTCTCCGATCTTCCTCTATCAGCACCCTGCGGGAAAGCACGATGTTGCCGCGCCTTTTATTCATCTTGATAATCCGGTATTCGAACACTTTTCCGATGTATTCGTCCAGGTTGCGCGGAGGCCTTACGTCTATTTGCGAACCCGGCAGGAAGGCTCTCAGCCCTATATCCACCGCAAGGCCGCCTTTGATTTTGCCGATGACCGCTCCTTTTATTGTGCCTTCGTCGTCGTAAACCGTCTGAAGCTTGTCCCACTGGCGCATTTTCAGAGCTTTGTCTATGGAAAGAACTATCATCCCTTCGGATTTATCGTCTTCGGTTTTTTCTATGAGGACTTCCACCTCGTCGCCTTCATGAACACCGGACCTTCCGCCGGGGAATTCATCCAGCGATATCAGCCCTTCCGATTTCATTCCGACATCTACTATCACTCCGTCGCGGTCTATCCCGAGAACAATGCCTTTAACGATTTCCCCTTCCTTGTAGCCCCTCATACTGCTGTCGTAAAGGGCCTCCATTTCCTCTTGGGAAAGTTCTTCTTCCGCGTCCAGTTGGGACGCAGTGCTTGCGTTTTCGTCAGACATTAATAAAACTCCTCCTGAATTCTAAAGATTTCGGCATCCTCAACCGATTTAAGGAAGTAATTCTAGGATTTTTTCCAGTGTCCCGTCAATCGTTAAGTTGGCGGT
>JAJRYM010000204.1 GCA_024275775.1 Nitrospirota bacterium | reverse complement strand
TGTAAAGGAGCTTGTGGTATTCATCGCCTTCCTCGATAGCGGTCTCTCCATCCGAAGAGCGGAAAAGCGGATACCCTATGGCCGTTATAACCCCTACCACCAGAATAATCTCAAATCCAAGCATCATTCGTAGTAATGGTCTAGCTCTTCGCGCATACGTTTAAGGTAAGGATCGTTTTCCTTCAGATTTCCCGCCGGCAGTCCTGAAGCTGGGCTGAGGGGAGTTTTGCGCCGCGTGGCCCATCCTTTAATCAGAACAACCAGCGAAATGGCCATAAGCAGTATCGCAATGAAAGGCGTTATCCACGCCATCAGGTTAAAACCGGTAAAGGTAGGTTTGGCGAGAATCGCTTCGCCGTGGGTGGAAACCAGCTTGGCTACTATTTCCTTGCGGGAAAGCCCGTCTTTCATCATCTCCCGTATATTTTTACGCACCGGCACGGCAAAACCGCAGGTTACATGAGGACAGCTGTATACCGTCGTTCCGCAACCGCACAGGCAGGCAAGATCTGCGGTGAGGCTGTTGAAATCCTTTTTCATGTCGGGCGTCATGGGGATTTGTCCAACGGCCAGCGCCTGCGTAGGCAGTAGAAGAATCAGCAAAAGGAGTAACTTTTTCATCCTGCTATTTTAGCATAATTAAAGCGGTAAACGCTCTTCCAAACGGCTCCGATTAAGGCTTTTCGGAGCGGGTGCAGGTCGGCGCGGAAAGGTAATTCAACCGTATAGCAAATTCCTCGCGGGTGTCAATTAAGTAAATTTTTGATGTTATTCTGTTGGTATGGAGACAGGAGGAAACCCGCGAGGCGTTTTAACCATGAGTCTGCTCGCCGTCATGGTCGGCATTATCGGGGGATTAAGCGCCTGGGCGTTCCGAATGTTGATAGGCGTTATCCACAACCTTTTTTTTCTTGGGCGGTTTTCTTTTTCATACGACGCAAATTTCCACACATCTTCCGGCCCTTGGGGTGTTGGTATTATAATTATCCCGGTAATCGGCGCGTTGGGCGTGGCATGGCTGGTGAAGAATTTCGCTCCCGAGGCCAAGGGGCACGGCGTGCCGGAGGTCATAGACGCGATTCATTATGGCGGAGGCAGGATAAGGCCGGTTGTCGCGGCGGTAAAATCGCTTGCTTCGGGGCTGTGTATCGGCAGTGGCGGATCTGTGGGGCGGGAAGGGCCCATCATTCAGATAAGCACCGCCCTCGCTTCAACTCTCGGCCAGTTTTTTGAACTGCCTGTGAGACAGCGGATAACCCTGATAGCGGCCGGAGCGGCCTCCGGCATAGGCGCCACATTCAACGCCCCTCTTGGCGGGATTGTTTTTTCCATGGAACTGATGCTCGTTTCGGTGAACGCGGCAAATATTTTCCAGGTGTCTCTCGCGACGGTTGTCGCCACATACATAGGCAGAATGTTGCTTGGGCTTGCTCCGGCGTTTGATATACCGGCGTTGCGTCTGCCCGAACTGCACCTCATGGAGCCGTCGGCGCTTCTGTTTTTTTTGCCGCTCGGCATTATCATCGGCCTCGGTTCGGTGCTTTTTATACGGGGTGTTTATAAGACGGAAGATTTCTTTGATGCCATTCCGGGAAACTATTATCTGCGCCACGCTCTCGGCATGGTATGCGTGGGAGTAATTATGTATGCCATGCAACGCGTTACCGGAAATTACTACATAGAGGGAATAGGATACGCGACCATAGCGGATACTCTGTCCGGTCTTTTAACCGACCCGTATTTTCTCCTCGCGCTTCTTGCGCTGAAATATATCGCCACCTGTCTTACGCTCGGTTCGGGCGGTTCCGGCGGCATTTTTTCCCCTTCGCTCTTTATGGGAGGCGTCACCGGCGCCATTTTCGGCCAGGTTCTCCATTCGCTGTTGCCTTATATCAGCATAGGGCCGAGCACTTTCGCCGTGGCGGGAATAGCCGCGGCTGTGGGCGGTACCACCGGCGCCGTTATTACGGCCGTAATCATGACCTTTGAAATGACGCGCGACTATAACGCCATCTTCCCGGTTCTTCTCTGCGCCACAACAGCCTACGCCGTTCGAAAAGGCATCTGCCGGGAAAGTATTTACACGCTGAAACCGCTCCGCAGGGGGCACATCGTACCTGAAGGGTTGCAGGCCGCCATCGAACCTTCCATGAGGGTCGGCGACCTGATGAAAAGGAATTTTTCAATTCTTGAATCCGGCGGGCAGGCTCAAAACAACCATGAAGTTACGATAATGACGAGAGACGGCAAAATTGTCGGCCCCGCGCACCCTGTGCCCGCCTCCCTGCATCGCAGAACAAAAATGGAATCGCTCATTACCGACCGCTATATAATCGTTTCCCCGGAAACCGATATGATGGAGATTCTCAGGGCGCTTAAAAAATCCGGAGCGGAACTGGTGCTTGTTTCAAAAAATCCAGGCTCCCTGCTGGCGGAAGATATCGTGGGCGTTTTAACGAAACAGAAAATAATAGATGAGGCGGAACGCGCCGCCGAACTTCTTTAACCATGCCCCGGTTTGTCAGGTTAAGAATGTAGAATATGGCAGGTTTGTTTTTCTCTGACATGAATTGGATTTATGAATTCTACGATTATAGGCGTTGATACCGGCGGCACGTTTACCGATTTCGCGCTGGTGCGCGCGGGAAAAGTCTGGACGTATAAAATATCTTCCACTCCAGAAGATTATTCACGCGGCCTGCTTCGGGGCATCGCCGCGCTTCTCGATGAGGCCGGCGCAGGCAAATTTAATCTCGTTCATTCCTCCACCGTCGCCACCAACACGCTTCTTGAAAGGAAAGGCGCGAAAACCGCTCTCATAACCACAAAGGGGTTTCGAGACGTTATAGAGATAGGCAGACAGACGCGCCCGGAGCTTTACAACCTTTTTGTGGAGCGTCCCGCGCCGCTCGTTCCGCGCGAAGCAAGATACGAGGTGGCGGAGCGGGTAAGCGCGGAAGGCGAAATTCTCGTTCCGTTAAAAGTGGCCGAGGTTAAAAGAATAGTCGCCCGCATTAAAAAAAGCGGGTTTGAGTCGGTGGCGATATCGCTTCTCTTTTCATTCCTCCGGCCGGAGCACGAGCAGGCAATAGCCGCGATTTCCCAAAAAGCAGGCCTCGCTGTTTCTCTTTCCACCGAAATTATCCCGGAGTTCCGCGAGTACGAGCGTACAGGAACGACCGTCGTAAACGGGTACGTTTCCCCCGTTATGCGGAAATACCTAAGTAAACTTTCCGTCAGGGCGGTCGAACTCGGCGCGGACAAAATTCGCATAGTGCAGTCGAACGGCGGTTCGCTTTCCACGCACGGCGCGGGGCGGGATGCCGTTCACACGCTTCTTTCCGGCCCGGCGGCAGGCGTCATCGGCGCGCTGTCGGTAGCGCGGCAGGCTTTTCCAAAAAAAGCGGAAAACCTGAAACTGATTACGTTCGATATGGGCGGAACATCCACCGACGTTTCGCTGGTGGCGGGTGATTACCGCGTAACCTCCGAGTCGGTTATCGACGGCCTTCCCGTGGCTGTGCCGATGATGGATATCAGAACGGTAGGGGCGGGAGGCGGTTCGATAGCGTATGTCGATGCGGGCGGCGCGCTTCACGCCGGCCCTCGAAGCGCCGGAGCCGACCCCGGCCCCGCCTGCTACGGCAAGGGAAAAGAGGCTACGGTAACGGACGCGAATCTACTGCTCGGCAGGATAGACCCGGAAAACTTTCTCGGCGGCCGTATGAAACTTCATGCCGACCGTTCCCGCTCCGCTCTTGAAAAGCTCGCCTCCCGGCTTGGAACCGATGCCCGGAAAGCGGCCGAATCGGTAATCCGCATCGTCAATTCAAACATGGAAAGAGCGCTCCGCGTCATCTCCATCGAAAAGGGATACGACCCCCGCGAATTTACGCTTGTTTCTTTCGGCGGCGCGGGCGGACTGCACGCCTGCGACCTCGCCGACGCCCTGCGCATTCCGCGCGTGTTCATTCCTCGCAATCCCGGCGTCCTTTCGGCGTGGGGCGCCGTTTCGGGCAACGTGGTGAAAGATTTTTCGCGCACTGTCATGGCCCCTTTCGGGAAAGGGGCGGGGCGGACAGCTTCCGTATTTTCCGCGCTGTGCAAAACCGCGCGGGTCGTTATGGAGGATGAAGGCTTTTCGGCAAGAACGGTTCTGTTCGAAAGAAAACTCGATATACGGTACGCGGGGCAGTCGTTCGAGCTTACCGTGCCGTACGATGGCGGTCTGAAAAATTCCGGCAAACTTTTTCACGAGGAACATCTCAAACGGTACGGCCATTGTTCCAAAAAATCTCCGATGGAAAGCGTAACGGCAAGGCTCCGCGCAGTCGGTTTTCTTGAAAAACCGGTTCTCGAAAAAATACCGGCCGGCGGGAGAAGTCCGGAGAAGACCGCTATAAACAGGCGCGGCAAAATGACAATTTACAAAAGGGAGTTTCTGCGGGCGGGGAATGTAATAATCGGCCCCGCTTTGATAATAGAAGATTTCGCCACGACGCTTCTTCCGAAAGGGTGGCGAATAAAAATCGACGCATATGGAAATATGTTAGCGAGTAAATCATGAAGAATTTCGATCCGGCCGACATATCGTTTTTCCAAAACCTTTTTTCCGGCATAGCCGAGGAGATGGGCGTAACTCTCATCCGCACCGCCTACTCGCCGAACATCAAGGAACGGCGCGACGTCTCTTGCGCGCTTTTCGGCAAAAACGGCACGCTG
>JAJRYM010000203.1 GCA_024275775.1 Nitrospirota bacterium | reverse complement strand
TTACAGGAGAAAGAACTGATGTTATCCAATGTTGCTTATGCCATGGCGCCTCCACCCGGGGCGAAAGTTACGGGTTTCGATACGTTTATGAGCTTCGCGCCGTTGATTTTACTGTTTGCGATTTTTTATTTTTTCATCATACGGCCGCAGAATAAAAAACAGCGGGAAACAAAAGAGATGATAGCTAATCTCAAAGAAGGGGACAGGGTGCTTACGCAGGGCGGCCTGATGGGCACGGTATCGAAAATCAGGGATGAGGAACTCACCGTTGAAGTGGCAAAAGACGTTAGGGTAAAAATCAACAGGCATTACGTTATTTCGCTGGTGGAAAAGAAGGTATGAACAAACCTCTTTTCTGGCGGTTCGCCATTACGATTGCGGTTCTTGCGGGCGCGTTCTTTTCCGGGTGGCCTCTCAAGGAAAAAATAAAGCTGGGGCTTGACCTCAAAGGAGGCATGTATCTGCTTTACGAAGTGGAGACCGACAAAGCCATCAAACTCAAACTCGACCGCGTAGGCAGTGACATTCTGGAAAAACTGGAGAGCGAGTCCATTCCGGTTGCTTCCGTTGACGCGGATGATAAAAACCGCCTCCTCGTTACTCTGGAAAACGAGGGCGATGCGACGCTGGCGAAAAAGGCGATATCCGATATCACAGACCTTAAGGACGTGCCGGGAAGTACATCGGGCAACAATCTCGGATACGAATACAGCGCTTACAGGCAGGACCTTATCCGCCAGCGCGCGATAGACCAGGCGCTTGAAACATTGCGCAATAGAATAGACGCCTTCGGCGTGGCCGAGCCGTCCATTCAGCGGCAGGGGGAAGACCGGATTCTTATTCAGCTTCCCGGCGTGCAGGACCCCGACCGCGCCAAAAATCTCATAAACACCACCGCTATGCTTGAGTTCAAGCTGGTAGATGAAAAAGCTTCCGTAGACGATGCGCTGGAAGGAAAGCTTCCTCCCAACCGCGAAGTGGTCTGGAGCTATAAATCCGACCCCGTTACAGGCCAGCTCACGAAGGATAAACCTTATGTGGTGGAAAAAAAGATTCTCCTTACTGGCGCTTCCATAGACGACGCGGACGTGAGAATAGACAGCCAGTTCAACGAGCCGTACGTAATGGTCGCTTTCGACGGTGAAGGCTCAAAACGTTTCGCCGAGATAACGGAGAAAAACGTTCAAAAAAGATTAGCGATTATTCTCGACGGCAAAGTTCATTCCGCTCCCGTTATACGGGAGAGAATCGGCGGAGGCAGGGCCCAGATAAGCGGCAGTTTCACCGCCGACGAGGCGCACGACCTCACCATCGTTCTGCGGGCCGGCGCTCTGCCCGCCCCTCTTAGACTGCTGGAGGAAAGAACGATAGGCCCGTCGCTGGGAGCGGACTCGGTAGCGCGCGGCATAAAATCTATACTGTACGGTTTCGTAACGGTAGTGCTCTTCATGCTCGTCTATTACAGGGTTGGAGGAGTGATAGCGGATATAGCGCTTCTTATGAACCTGATTATGATGGCGGGGCTGATGGGCTATCTGGAGGCCACGCTTACGCTCCCCGGCATAGCCGGCATCATTCTTACCGTCGGTATGGCGGTGGATGCGAACGTGCTGGTGTTTGAAAGGATTCGGGAAGAGGTGGCAAACGGCAAAACAATCCGCGCCGCGGTCGAGTCCGGCTTCTCAAAAGCGTTTCTAACGATTATAGACGCCAACGTAACAACGCTCATCGCGGCAATAGTCCTTTTCCAGTTCGGCACAGGCCCGCTGAAAGGTTTCGCCGTTACGCTTACGATAGGAATTCTGGCTTCGATGTTTACGGCGGTTTTCGTCTCCAGAACCTTTTTCAACATGATTCTTGCCCGCAGAACCGTTAAAAGTGTGAGTCTGTAATGAAATTTTTTGGAAAAAAACTGAACATCAGCTTTCTTAAATACCGGAAACCCGCTTTCGGATTTTCCATCGCTTTACTAGTATTGACGGCGGTAACCGTTATTGCTCATGGCGGGCTTAATTACGGCATAGATTTCGCCGGAGGCACTCTGATACAGCTGAAATTCAAGGGTGCCGCGCCGGTGGATGAAATCAGAAGAACCATTGATACGCTGGGGCTGGGAGCGGGCGGCATTTCGGAGTTCGGCGAGCCCGAAGACGTGATACTTCATATACCGTCCGGTACCGGCGAAGGAACCGGGATGGTAAAAACCGTCAAGACCGGTTTGGAGAAAAAATTCTGGAAAGACAGTTTTTCGGTCGAACGGGTGGAAATGGTCGGCCCCAAAGTGGGCAAGGACCTATCGATAAAAGCCATTCTATCGCTCACATACGCTCTTATAGGGATACTCATATACGTTTCTTACCGTTTTGAATTCAGGTTCGCGATGGCCGCCGTGGTGGCTCTCGCGCACGACACCATCATAACCGTCGGAGCTTTTTCTCTGCTGGGCAAGGAGTTCACCCTGCCGGTCGTGGCGGCGCTTTTAACGGTAATCGGTTATTCGCTCAACGATACGATAGTGGTTTTCGACCGTGTTCGTGAAAACCTCAGGCTTAAACGGGCGATGGAGATAAGCGGGCTTGTTGATTTGAGCATAAACCAGACCCTCGGCAGAACCATCATCACCTCCGGCACGACTCTTATCGTCGTACTTGCCATTTTCATATTCGGCGGTTCGGTTATTCACGACTTCTCGTTCGCTCTTCTGGTCGGCATAGTTATCGGAACCTATTCATCGATTTTCGTAGCATCGCCGATACTGCTTGCATGGCCCGGCACGACCACACAGTCGCTGGGGCTGGCGGTAAAGAAAAGGTAACGGGGAGACCCTCTTCGCAAGGGCGGTTACTCTTCCGGCAATAGTTGCCACGCCGGTGCCGAGCATGGCGGTTGATACGATGCTTGACGCAAAATGACTACCGCCACCCAGCTTGGTTTTACTCCAGGGCCTTTCCCGTCATCGGAACGAAGAGTACGGAAGATATATATTCAACATCCACCTTGTTTCCATGTTTCGTGGCGACCGTAAGTATCTCCAGAAGGTCGGCTCTTTTAAGCGGCAGAATAAGCTTTCCGCCGTCCTTCAACTGCGCCATCAGCGGTGGCGGAATATGGTCGACCGCCGCAGTAATCATGATGCCGTCGAACGGCGCTTTTTCCGGCCATCCTAAATAGCCGTCTCCCAAGCGGGCATGAACGTTTTTGTAGCCGAGGCTTTCAAACCGCCCGCGCGCGCTGTCGTAAAGCTGTTTCTTGATTTCTATCGTATACACTTCCGAACAGATTTCGGAAAGAACCGCGGCCTGATAGCCGGAACCGGTTCCTATTTCCAGAATCCTTTCGTTGCCTTTGAGGCCGAGAAGGTCGGTCATGATGGCCACGATGTACGGCTGGGAAATGGTCTGCCCTGCTCCTATCGGTAAAGGATGATCGGCGTAGGCTTTATCGGTATCGCCAGGCCTTACGAAAAGATGCCTCGGCACCTTCAGCATGGCTCGAAGGAGTTTGGGATTGCTGACGCCTCTCGCGGCTATCTGCTCGGTTACCATGGCCCGGCGGGCCTTTTCGAACTCGTCCGCACCCGCCGTGCCGCTACAGACTACGGCAAAAAGCAATGCCGCGGTAACAGCCCGAAAGAAAATTTTATAATGATTCATTCCTGCCTCGTTTCTTCATATTCTAGCAGTCTAAGGATACGCAAGTGCGGGCGAATGGGGAAGTGCCTGACCGTGGCGGGTGACCGGCTCCTTATCGCTCCATGTAGCTTTTGTAAACGGTGATAACTAGAAGCGCCAGCAGGAAATCGCCGCCGAAAGCCTCTATCATAGCCATCAGCCTTCCCGCTTCGGATGTGGGTATGTAGTCTCCGTAACCGAGCGTCGTAAAGGTAACAACGCTGAAGTAGAGCGACTGGAACAGAACCCTGATATTTTCGATAACCGTATTATAGGGTGAAATTATACAGAGCTCTCCCGATGAATGATGTATTCCGACAACGCTGAAAATCAGGGCGAAGCTCATCATGTAGATGATGGAGAAAATAAGGATTTTGTAAGGTTTTTCGCCGTAGCCGGTTGAGTAGTCCATTATGAAAGACCAGAAACGGTCTATCGACAGCAGAGGCATCTGCATCCGTTTCATAATCATTTCCCTGTGAAAATACACGCCCGCTTCAGCGCCTAATCCCCGGTTCTTGAAACTCGTTTTTATGTTGCGGTATATTTCTTCCGCTTCAAAATATTTTTCCTGAGCTTTTTCGGTTTCCCCGCCGCTCTGTAATTTCTCGGCCTCGATCTCGTTTCTTATCTTGTTTTGGTCGCCCCAACTTACGCCTTCCAGCTCCGCGCGGGAAAGCGAGGCTCCAAGAAGTTCCACCCCTTTCAGGTTTGCGCGTTTCAGGTTCGCCTTGTTCAGTGTTGCTTTGAAAAGGCAGGCTCCCGAAAGATTCGCGCCGTAAAAATGGGCGCGTTTCAGATTCGCTTTCTTAAGATTCACGTCGGTCATATCAGCCTTGATTAAGCGGATATGGGAAAGGTCGGCGCGTTCAAGCTGGAAGCCTTCAAGCGAATCTCCCTTGCGGTATTTTTCTTCCAGCAGGTTTTTTACGTCCATGCCGGATTTATCCGTTTGGGGGTCGTGCCAGAAACAGTATTCCGAATGTTCCTCGGCAGATTCACTGCAGGAACTGTTATCCCGGAATATATACCGGCAACTGTTGCGGGCGGACTGCTCAGGCATGCTTGCTTCCTTTTCCCGCTTCCCGGAAAAGTCTCACTGGTTTCTCAATATCATAAATCACCCGTTTATCCAGCCACCCTTTTAATCCTCAATCAGCGTGAAGTTTAGCAAAAGCCGCCCGGCTCAACAAGAAGGGTGGCTTGATACAATCGAGGAGGGTATAATTTCCCAATATGGTTGGCGATATATTTTGGCTCCGCTAACCGTCAGGTTCAGGACTCGAGGAGCGGTATAGGGTTACAGGGCGGTTGTTATGAAGCTTTTAAAAACTTTCGTTTTATGTATGCTGGTTTTTTCCGGTGATGTTTACGCCGCCGGCAATAAATCCGGCGTAAAGACCAACTTTCGCAACACCTCGTGGGAAATGAGCCTGTCTCGCGTAATGGAACGCGAGGATGCGATGTTCGTAAGAAAAAACAAGGATTACCTTTTATATAAAGATAGTATTCTTGGGCTTAAAACGGATGTTGAGTACAAATTCACCAAGGACAAGCTTTATTCCGGAAAATATATAATCAGGGAAAATTACACAAACAGAAACAATTACATTACCGCCTACGAAAAGATAAAGGACGCTCTTGCAAAAAAATACGGGGAGCCCAAGACGGACGATGTCTTCTGGAGTACGGAACAATACAAGGACGATCCCGATAGTTGGGGTCTGGCAGTGGCTGTGGGGAAGCATCTCCGTTTTGCAATATGGGTGCAGGGAGACACTAATATAGTCTTGGGCCTGACGGGAGCCAACCTTTCTGTTGATCTTACGGTTGAATACTCGAATTCCGAGTTGAGTAAACTCGACAGCACTATTCAGGAAGAGGATCTCAGCGACCTCTAGGCTTGCACTGTGAAAAATCTCTCCCGGTGGAGATTCGCCCAGAGCTGTTTTCTCGCACAACCCCATAAAACATTGAAAAAAGCGGGTTCGGGCTTATTATTTAGTTGGTGCGGTACGGGAGTTAAGATATTATAATCAAAGCTGAAAGACCGCGATAAAATGATTAACGCACACGTCGCGCAGGCTGAAATCCGCTTGATTTCAATCCGGCCGACGATGTTGGAGATTTTGCCGGCAGAGTGACAATAAAATTTATCTAGGGGGGATAATGTATAAAACACCGGAATTTGACCAGGATCTTTACCACACATGGCTTAAAGAAAGAGCGTCCGCCATGGCCACCATGAAACAGAGTCATTTTGTTACCCTGTCGCGCGAATTCGGTTGCGACGGCTACCCTACAGCCATGAAACTTTGCGACCTTATAAATAGAAAAAAGAAGCTTTCTCCGTGGCTGGTGTTCAGCCATGCCATGATGGAAAAACTGGTTTCCGGCGAAAAACTGACGCCCGAGCTTATCAATGAGGTAAGCGAAAAAAGGTACAGGTTCGTAAACTGGTTTATTGACGGACTTGTGCCGGATTATCTGAAATCAACCGAGTCTCAGGTATTCGAAACAATGAGAACGATGATTCTCAATCTGGTAGAAAAGGGCAACTGCATTATCGTGGGCGGAGGGTCCCAAATAATCACCAACAGTCTTGACCCCGAAAAATTTCTTGGCGTGCATGTAAGGTTAATCGGAACCGAAGCCTTCAGGATAAAGCAGGCGGCGCGGAAATTCGGCGTGAGCAGAGCGGATGCGCCGGAATACATAAGGAAAAAGCAGGACGCCAGAGACAGATTCATAGAAGATTTCACAGGCCGTCCGGCACAAGACAGATATCTGTATAACCTCATCCTTAATAACGATAAGAGCACGCCGGACGTGATGGCTCAAACCATTTTCTCTTACCTGACCGCGCGCGGAATCGTTTAGCGGCGTTACATCGACATGAATCCGCCTGGGGAGAAACAAGCCCTCCAGGAAATACGGGAGCTGGAACGGAAACTTGACGCGCGGCTTGAAAAGGTAAACAGGCAGGCTGAAAAACGGGTTGCCGATGCGAGAGCTCTGGCGGAAAAAACCGTAAAACAAAAAGAAGCGGAGCTGAAAGAACTTAGTTCTTTTTTTGAGGCGGCGCCGGACACAACAGTTGAAAAACCGGTAAAGGCGGAATTGCCGCATGGAATAACGGAGAAAAACGATTTTCAGAAGCTGGCGAAATCTCTTTTTAAACTTTTAATCCGGTTGAAGGGGTGAGGGCATGATCGTCCCTATGGAACGCGTTAGAATCGCCGGTTCCAAAGCCTCGCTGGACCGGTCTATCGGGCGTCTGCAGGCTGACGGTTCCATGCACATAATAAGCTCCGGGCAGGACCCGCTTCTAGGCGAGGCCGGTTTGGAGGTCGGAGTTTTTCCGGAAAAAGCCGCTGATAACCTCAGACAATGCGAATCGCTTCTGGTAAAGGTAAGGCAGTCGCTGGCGTTTTTTGAAAAACTGGCGCCGGAACACAGGGATGTTCTTTCTTTCGAGCCGGCAAAGCATGACTGGTTATCGAAAAAATTCCACGACGAGATTGAAGAAATTACCGATACCGTCTCGAACGCCGCCGAACGGCTTTTACGGTTGCAGGACGAGCTTGGTGAAATACGGGAGTTCCGTGCGATATTCGAGGAGTTTCAGCCTCTCGTGGAACTCGTCGCTTCGCTGAGAGGAGTTGAGACGGCGGGGATTTTTTTTCGGGAAAAAGGGCGTGAAGCCGATGAAAAAATAAGAGAAATCGAACAGGCTTTTAATGACGCCACAGAAGGGGCGAACCAGTTTTTCGCAGGAAAATCCGGCGGAATGATAACGCCCTGCCTGCTCGTGTATCCGGTTTCTCTGCAAGCGGCCGTTCAGGAAAAGGTTTTCGACCGGTTTACCGAAAAGCTTCAAACCGTCAAGGTTCCGCGGGCGCTTGAAAAAAAGTCGTTCGCTTCCACTCTATTGCAGATATTCACAAGGGAAAACGAAGTCGAGCGGGAGCGGAAAGAGGTTAGGGGAAAACTGCTCGACTACTCCGTAAGGTGGAGTTCTCTTCTGCGCACCGCCGAAAAGGGGCTGGAGAAGGTTGTCAAAACGCTTCAGGTGCAGAATTACCTCGCGCTTTCCGGGAAAACGTTTTGGATAACCGGCTGGATACCGGCCTCGGAAACGGTATCGCTTGAAAACCTTCTTGACGAAGAGTTCAAAGGCGAACTTCTTATGTTTCACGAAAAACCTGCGCCGGAGGAATTCGAGAAAGTTCCGGTTCTTTTAAGCAACCCTTTTTGGGCAAAACCGTTCGAGAGGCTGTTGGCGATATTCCCGACGCCTGTTTACGGTTCTATCGACCCTACGATGCTCATGGCCGTTTTCTTCCCTCTCTTTTTCGGGCTTATGCTGGGCGATTTGGGCTATGCCCTCATGCTTTTCGGCCTTGCGTATTTCATTCACATGCGCAAACCGGGAGATCCTTTATGGAGCGATATAATTACCATCATCATCGCCTGCGGTCTTGCTTCGACCGTTTTCAGCCTTATTTACGGCGAGTTTTTCGGGAAGCTGTGGGCAGGGCTTGGGTTGCCTCCGCCGTTGTTCCACAGGAAAGAGAAGATTATGGTTTTTCTTTCAGCCACCCTGCTCGTCGGCGGGTCGCACGTACTGCTGGGCAACCTGCTTGGTATGTGGAATTTCCTTTCCGCGCGCTCGTTCAGGCAGGCTCTTTTGAAAACCTGCGATATAGGAATAATCGGATCGGTATTCTGGATGGCGTACAGCGCTTTTAACGGTATTCCGCTGTCGCCCGGCATCGTTATTCTTTTTGTGTCCCTTGCGGGGAAACTTGTTATCGGCGGCGGGGCGGAACTGCTGGAAACCGCGCGGATTTTTTCCAATATTCTTTCGTACGCGAGGCTTATGGCAATCGGCATGGCTTCCCTTGTTTTCGCGGATTTAGCCGACGATTTTTTTCTTTCCTCGTCAAACGTAGCTGTCGGCGTAATCGGCGCCGTCGGCATACACATGCTGAACTTCGTTCTGGGCGTTGTCGATCCGGCCATACAGGGGATACGCCTTCACTATGTGGAATTTTTCAACCAGTTTTATCAATACGGAAGTTTTAAATATTCGCCCATGAGGGAAACAAAAATCTAATCTGGAGGTGCGCAAATGGAAGTGACCAGTACTGAAATCGGTGCGGCGTTGGCGGTTGGGATATCGGCCATAGCCACAGGAATAGCGCAGGCGAAAATCGGCACTGCGGCGGTGGCGGCGATCCTTGAGAAAAAGGAGGTCACCGGAATCATGATCCTGCTTATAGCCATCCCTGAAACGATGGTTATTCTGGGATTCGTGATAGCCATTCTGCTGATATACAAATAGTGGGCATTGAGAAACTAACGGCGGCCCTTGAAAAAGAGGCCGCCTTGAAAGAGGCCGCTATTCTCGCCGAGGTCGAAAGCAGTGCGGAGGAAATCCTGAAAGATGCCGAACGGAACAAGCGGGAGATTGAAGAGGAAATAGCAAAACTTTCGGCGGTTCTGGGCGAAAAGAAAAAGCTCCTTGAGGATGGCCGGCTACGGCTGAATGAGCGCAGAAGGGAAACAGCTTTGGAAAACCTGTGCGTTGAAGAGCTGAAAACGGAATGCCGCAAACTGTTTCGGGAGTTCATGCGCACGACAGGCTACAGAGGTTTTTTAAAGGCGGAGCTGGAAAAAGTTACAGCGGAATTAGGGAAGATGGATAGAATAAAAGCCGATGGAGTTACCGCCGCCGTTCTCGCCGAAATTACCGAAGCGGCGGTCTCTGCCGATAACTCGGTTAGAGACGGCTTTATCGCCGAAGCTGGCATGGGCGCTGTTACGGTCTATTCCACTTTCGATTCGCGCCTTGAAAAAATATGGGAAGAAGCGGCACCCGAATTCATAAAAGAAATATCGGAATTTTTGAACAATGCCGGTTGAATACGTTGCCACCCGATTAAGACATTCAAGAAGTCTTTTCGTCTCCGCAAACGACATCGCTTCCATCGCCGCGGGCAAGGATGCCGTATCGGTAGCTTCTATTCTGGGAGGGTCGGTTTTTCGGGATGAGGTTAGCCGGGCGAGTGCGCGGGGCGTCCGAAAAATCACCGCTTCCTCGCTTGCGGAAGCGGTAAACGACGGCTCCCTGAACCTGCTTGAAAAAACGGCCCGAATGATAGGGCAGGTCATGCCGGAATTTACGGAAGTCGTTTTTTCAAGGGTTGAACTGGAGCAGATAAAGCAGATTCTGCGGAACGCCTCACAGCCGGGCGGCGGCATGGAAAAACGGGCAAGGTTTTTAAACCTCATGCCGCGAGGTTCGGGGAAGCTGAATCCGGCGGAGATAACAGGCGCCGCGAAACTGAAGGAAGTTTTAACGAAAATCAAGCACCCGTTCGCACCGGCGCTGGCGGGAGACGTTAAAAATAAGAAAACCGTTCAGATAGAGTTTGATCTGGAACGATTTTATTTCCAGGAATACCTGCCCGCCCGGAACAGCATGCTTAAACCTGTCTGGGAGTATGTTGTAGACCAGTGCGACCTGTTGAATCTGCAGACGGCTGTTTTGATAAAAAGCGGCGGCGCTAAGGAAGATAACCTGAAAAGTTTTTTCGTGGAGGGGCCGGGCAGAATCACAAAAAATAGATTCGCCGCGCTGGTCGTCGCCGATGACGACGGCTTTACAGCCGAAGCGGAGAAAATTGTTGGAATAAAACTGGAACCGGCAACCTCTGCTACGAAATTTTCGCTTGCGGTAAGACGGAGGTTTCTGAGCCGATGGCGGCGGAAAAGATTCCAGGAGGGTCCGGGAGTATGGGAAATTTTTCTTTTTCCCGAAGAAGTCTCCGCCATGGTCTCCAGCCTGAAACTCGCCATTCTTTTCGGACGAAGCCGGATTCCTTACAGGGAAGCGGCCGGTTATTTTTTAACGGCGAGCGGGTAGATGACGGAAAGCAGATCTTTTCTGGCAATCGCTCCATGGGGGCAGGATATCGGGTTCAACCTCGGCGGGGCTCCGGTGGTGACAGTGTATGACAAAGATTCACTTAATGTCGCGCTCGATAAGATTCTCGATGAAGATACCACCGGCATTCTGGCGGTTCCGAGGCCGATGATGGACTGGCTTTCGGAAAGAAACCGCAGAACATTGCGGCGCCGTCTTTTTCCGGTTATCGTCTATTACCGCTATCCGGAGGAGTGGGAAGAGCCGTCCGCGCTGGAAGAGACCGTAAGCCTGCTTGTACAGAGGGCTATCGGTTACAGATTGAGGATAAAACTCTAATGTCGAAAATAGTAAAAGTTTCGGGCCCGACGGTTCAGGCCGATAAGATGTCCGGCTGTTTCATGCACGAAATGGCCAGAATCGGCTCCGAAGAACTGCTTGGCGAGGTAATCCTTATCGAGGGAGATACGGCCACCATACAGGTGTATGAAGATACGCAGGGGCTGAAAATCGGCGATTCCGTCGTCCGAACCGGCGAACTTCTTTCCGTCGAGCTTGGGCCGGGACTGCTCGGCTCGATTTTCGACGGCACCCAGCGCCCTTTGCCTTTGCTGGCCGAAGGTCTGGGCGATTTCATTTCGCGCGGTGCGGAGGTTGAAAGCCTCGACAGAAACCGCAAACGGCGCTTTACTCCGTCCGTTAAAAAAGGGGATACCGTAACGGCCGGTTCGGAACTCGGGTTCGTGCAGGAAACCGAAATGATAAGGCATCCCATACTTGTGCCGGTAGGGGCCGGAGGCGTGGTTGCGGAAATCGGCGAAGGCGATTTCTGTATTACGGATGTTATCGCCCGGCTTGAAAATGGGGCGGAAATTTCCATGCTGAGAAAATGGAGTGTGCGCCTTCCAAGGCCGACGGCGGGGCGGTTGCCGTTCAACGTCCCTCTTCTCACGGGGCAGAGAATTCTGGATACGCTCTTTCCGATTGCCGAAGGGGGAAGCGCCATAATCCCCGGCGGATTCGGCACCGGTAAAACCGTGCTGGAGCAGACCATCGCCAAACACGCCAACGCGGATATCATAATTTACATCGGTTGCGGGGAGCGCGGCAACGAAATGGCCGAGGTTCTGCGAGAGTTTCCGGAACTTGAAGACCCCCACACCGGCAAACCGCTTATGGAAAGAACCATCCTGATAGCCAATACGTCAAATATGCCTGTGGCCGCCCGCGAAGCGTCCATCTATACCGGCATGACGATAGCCGAATATTACCGCGACCTCGGCTACCGCGTGGCGCTGATGGCGGACAGCACTTCCCGCTGGGCCGAGGCATTGCGCGAAATATCGTCCCGGCTTGAAGAAATGCCGGGTGAAGAAGGCTATCCCACATATCTGTCCAGCCGTCTGGGAGCTTTTTACGAGCGGGCCGGCAGGGCGAAATGCCTCGGCAGGCCTAACGAATCCGGCTCAATAACCGTCATAGGGGCTGTTTCGCCTCCGGGAGGCGATTTTTCGGAACCGGTAACACAGGCGTCGATGCGCATAGCCTCAACTTTCTGGGCGCTGGATTACGACCTCGCCCATCAGCGCCATTTTCCGGCGATTAACTGGCTTACCAGCTACAGCCTCACCGCGCCGATGCTTGCGAAATGGTACGCGGAAAACGGGCGGCCCAACTGGATGGAGATGGTAAAGGAGGTCAACGCGCTTCTTCAGAGGGAGGAGGAACTGAGCGAAATCGTAAAAATCATCGGTCTCGACGCGATGGGCGAAAAAGAGCGTATCGAAATCGAGTCCGCGCGCATTTTTAGGGAAGGCTATCTGCGCCAGAGCAGTTATCACTCTACGGACGCTTTCTGTTCCCTGAACCGTCAGGCGAAACTGCCTGAGCTGTTTTTGGATTACGCCCGCATGATAACAAAAGCGACGGATGAAGGAATGCCTCTGGAAGATATTCTGTCTGCTCCGATGGCGGAAAGTCTGCTGAGGCTCAAAGAGGTTTCCGAGGACGGTATCGAAGAAGCTGTCGGGAAGATTAAAGAAAAAATGGATAGCTATTTCAAACGCGGGGGAGAGGCATGAAAAATCTCCTCACAAAAGAATATAAAACCGTAAGCACGGTAAAAGGGCCGCTCATATTCGTAAGCGATGTGCGTGGGGCGGCGCTGGGCGAGATGGTTGGCATCAAGCTGGAAAACGGCGAAACCCGCTCCGGCCAGATTATCGAACTCAACAGGAAAACGGCGGTAATACAGGTGTTCGGATTTACCGACAGCATAAGCCCCGATACGACGTCCGTGGTGTTCAGGGAGCAGTCGGCGAGGATTAATCTTTCCCCGCTTATTCTGGGGCGGGTTTTTTCAGGCGCAGGAGAGCCGATAGACGGCGGCGACCCGATAGCGCCGAGAATCAGAAGGGATATTCACGGCACGGCCATCAATCCTGTTCGGCGGGAAAGCCCCAGGGATTTCATACAGACCGGCATTTCGACAATAGACGGCATGAACACGCTGGTGCGGGGGCAGAAACTGCCGATTTTCTCCGGCGCCGGTCTGCCGGCGAACGAGATAGTCAGCCACATCGTTACCGGCGCGAAGGTAAGCCGTGCGGAGGAAACTTTCGCCATAGTCTTCGCCGGGATGGGCATAACGGCGCGGGAGGCGGAATTCTTTCGGAACGCTTTCGACTCTTCCGGCGCGAGGGAGCATTCGGTGGCGTTTCTCAATCTCGCCGAGGACCCCGTTATCGAGCGCCTCCTAACGCCCCGTTACGCGCTTACCGTCGCCGAGTACCTTGCGTTCGATCTCGGCATGCAGGTGCTGGTTGTGCTTACCGATATGACGCATTACTGCAACGCCCTGCGGGAGGTCGCCTCGTCGCGCGAAGAGATTCCCGGCAGGCGGGGCTATCCGGGATACATGTATACGGATCTCGCCTCCATCTACGAGCGCGCCGGGAGGATAAAGGGCAAAGCCGGCTCGATTACGCAACTGCCGGTTGTAACGATGCCGGATGACGATATCACCCACCCGATAGCCGACCTTACAGGCTACATAACGGAAGGGCAGATCGTTCTGGACCGCGGCCTGCACCGCAAGGGTGTTTTCCCGCCGATTAACGTTCTGCCGAGCCTTTCACGCCTCATGAATCAAGGTATCGGCGATGGCAAAACCCGCGAGGATCATCGGCAGTGGGCCGATCAGCTTTATATGTTCTATGCACGGGGCATCGAGCAGAGAAAGGTGGCCGCCATTATCGGCGAGGAGGGGCTTACCGAGCTGGACAGGGAATACCTGAAATTCACCGACGAATTTGAGAGCCGGTTCGTCCATCAGGGAATGTACTCCCGCGCGATAGAGGAGACGATGGAGCTGGGCTGGAGGCTGTTCGAAACGCTTCCCGAAACGGAGCTTGTGCGGATAAGCCGGGAAATGATAGCCAAATACAGGGTGAAACATGGCGAGCATAAAACGTAACCGGTTTTTTCTGCTTCAGCTCAAGAAGCGCAAAGAGCTTATCGAGCAGGGCGTAAAAGTGCTTACCAGTAAACGGGACGCCCTTATGAAAGAGTTTCACGGTCTCATAGGGCAGGTAGCGGA
>JAJRYM010000202.1 GCA_024275775.1 Nitrospirota bacterium | reverse complement strand
TTTTGCATGCCAGGGCCCCCATTTACGGGGGTCGCTGGGGCCGAAAAACGCCACCGCCGGCACCCCCAGCGCCGCGGCCATGTGCATCGGGCCGCTATCGTTGCCTATGAAAAGACCGCAGGAATCGATCATGGCCGCAAGCCTGCCAAGTTTCAGGTTGGTTGCGATAAGGCATTTGCGGCGCGAAGCCGCCGCGATAGCAGAAATATCGGCAAGGTCGCAATCCGCGCCGGCAAGAATGACGCGCGCGCCGAACTCTTCGGAAAGCCATCTTACTATCTGCCCCATTTGCTTCACCGGCAGTTTTTTAACGTCTACGCGCCCGCCCGGATGCACCATGACAGGCTTTGGCTCAACATTGAAGTGAGCGAGAAAATTCTTTATATAGTTTCTATCTTCCTCGCTGTAAGAGAGAAAAAGCGATTTTTGGTGCAGGATGGACGGCTTAAGCGGCTCTATGATGTTAAGCATCGCCTCCACTGAATGCGGAGGGCCTTCTCCCTTCCACGGTATCTGCGGAACGTTATACGCCATTTTGCTTCGCCTTGTAGCCCCGCTTCCCACCCGATAGCGCGCGCCCGAAAGGCGGGTGAGAACAGCGCTACGGGGCCCGCAATGCAGATCGATTACGGCATCGTACCGCCCGCGGCGGATTTCCCGGATGAATTTTATTTCGTCCCAGAGACTGTTTCCGCTTCTTCCGTGCAGAATAAGACGGTTGATATGGGGATGGCCGTAACAGATATCTCTGAATGTGTCGTCTATCACCATATCGATTGCCGCCTGCGGAAAAGCGCGCCTCAGCGATTCGAGCGCGGGGAAGCTAAGAATGATATCTCCGATGGAACGGTATCTTAAAACCAGGATTTTCCGAATAGATTTTTTATCGATCTGCATTTTCGCTATTTTACCCGAAAATCGGAAAGATTTTTTCCTCCTGAAACCGAATTATATTATAGAATGCCTTTTTATTTTTTACTCTGACTATATATAGAAAGGGAGGAGCAGATGCCCCGCACAAAACTGTTAATCATATTTATGGCGGTCGGCCTGTTTGCGGCCGGTTTGTTTGGAGACGCCGGAGCGGCGGAAAAGCAGAAAAAGGAGAAAAACGTGCAAAAAAAAGAAGTGGCGGTTATTACGACATCACTCGGCAAAATCGAGGTGGAATTTTTTGCGGATAAGGCTCCCGGCCATGTGGCGAATTTCACAAAACTCGCTAAATCCGGTTTCTACGACAGCACTTATTTCCACCGCGTCATCCCCGGATTCATGGTGCAGGGCGGCGACCCCAACACGAAGGATAACAACCGGGCCAATGACGGCACGGGCGGGCCGGGATATACAATAGACGCGGAATTCAACGATATTCATCATGCCCGCGGCATCCTTTCGATGGCCCGCTCGCAGGATCCTAACAGCGCAGGCTCCCAGTTTTTCATAATGGTGGATGACGCGCCCTACCTGGACGGGCAGTACACCGCCTTCGGCAAAGTAATAGAAGGCATGGATGTTGTCGATAAAATTGTAAGCGTGCCGAGAGATGGGCGGGATAATCCGCTGAAGTCGATATATATCACCCATATATCAATAGAAGAGCGGTAATCTTTCGAATTCGGGAGGTATAGAAGATGGAAAAGCAGGGTTCCGATTTATCCGATTCCGAACTGAGGGGAGCTCTCGAAAGTTGCCTTAAGGAAAAAACGGCTCTTCATGACGCCGAGCTGAAATTCCGCGCAGTGGCGCAGACCGCCAATGACGCCATAGTCACCACCGACAGCCGCGATATCATCATCACATGGAACAGCGGGGCGGAATCCATCTTCGGATACACGGAGGAAGAAGCCATCGGACAGCCTCTCACCATTCTGATTCCGGAAAGATACCGAGAAGCCCACAAGGCGGGCATTCAAAGAGTCGGCGCCGGCGGTGAAAAGCGGGTTATAGGGAATACGGTCGAACTGTTCGGATTGCATAAGGCAGGCCGGGAATTTCCGATAGAGCTTTCGCTGGCCAGCTGGGAGGTTGACGGCAACGTTTATTTTTCCGCCATCATAAGAAACATAACCGAGCGCAGGCGGGCGGAAGATGCCCTGAAAGAGGCGAAAGAAAAGGCCGAAA
>JAJRYM010000201.1 GCA_024275775.1 Nitrospirota bacterium | reverse complement strand
TGTCCCCCTGCTTGATTTTGTCGTAATCCTTCTCGTTGACGAATGTTAGAGGAACGATTCCGAAATTCACAAGATTCGCCTTGTGGATTCTCGCGAACGATTTAACTACCACCGCCCTAACGCCTAGATACATCGGGGCGAGAGCGGCATGTTCGCGCGATGAGCCCTGGCCGTAGTTGTGCCCGCCGACGACGAGCCCGCCTTTAGCCTTTTTGGCTCTTTCCGGGAAAGTGGGATCGATTACCTCGAAAACAAACTCCGAAATGGCAGGCACGTTCGAGCGGAATGGAAGAACCCTCGCTCCGGCCGGCATTATGTGGTCGGTGGTTATGTTGTCGCCGGTTTTAAGCAGAACCTCTCCCGCAACTTTTTTGCTGAGCTTTTCCTTAACGGGAAGCGGTTTGATGTTCGGCCCGCGAACGACTTCCACCTTTTTTCTTGTCGGTTTTATTATCATGTTGTCGTTGACAAGGAAGGTTTTCGGCCAAGCTATTTTAGGCTGGCGGGTTCCCAGCTTTCGCGGGTCGGTTATTTTGCCGGTGAGGGCGCAGGCTACCGCCGTTTCCGGCGACGAGAGATATACCTTCGCGTCTTTGGTGCCGGACCTGCCGGTAAAGTTTCGATTGAAAGAACGCACGCTCACCCCTCCCGACCTGGGCGCGAACCCCATGCCGATACACGGCCCGCAAGCCGATTCCAGTATTCTCGCGCCGGCGTCCAGCATATCCGTTAAAGCGCCGTTTTTGCTTATCATTTCAAAAACCTGCTTGGAGCCGGGTGAAATCGCCATCGAGACGTCGGGGTGGATTGTTTTCCCTTTCAGCATTTTTGCTACGGTCATAAGATCCCGGTAGGACGAGTTGGTGCAGGAGCCTACGGCCACCTGATTTACTTTTACGCCCCGAAGGGATTTTACCTTCGCTACGTTATCCGGGTTGTGAGGCTTGGCGATCATAGGCTCAAGCTTGCTTAGGTCTATTACCGTTACAGCGTCGTAGGTTGCGTTTGCGTCCGGCTCCAGCTTCACCCAGTTTTTTCCGCGCTTTTGGGCGGCAAGATATTTTTTCGTCTGTTCATCGGATGGGAAGAGGGATGTAGTGGCTCCGAGTTCCGCGCCCATATTGGTAATGGTTGCCCTTTCCGGCACCGAAAGTGATTTTACGCCCGGCCCAGAGTATTCCATCACTTTGCCCACGCCGCCCTTTACGGTGAGAATACGGAGAACTTCAAGAATAACGTCCTTGCCGCTTACCCACTGCTGGAGTTTTCCTTCAAGCCTGATGTTATGCACGAAAGGCATATTCAGATAAAAAGGTTTGCCGGCCATGGCGAGCGATACGTCCAGCCCGCCGGCCCCGATGGCCAACATGCCGATTCCGCCCTGGGTCGGCGTGTGACTGTCGGAACCCAGAAGAGTCTGCCCCGGAGCGCCGAATCTTTCAAGGTGCACCTGATGGCAGATTCCGTTGCCCGGCCTTGAAAAATGGATTCCGTATTTGGCCGCCACGGTCTGGAGATAGATATGGTCGTCCATATTTCGGAAATCGGTCTGGAGCGTGTTGTGATCCACGTAACTTACCGAGAGTTTGGTTTTAACGCGCGGAATACCCATCGCCTCCAACTGCAAATAGGCCATTGTTCCCGTGGCGTCCTGTGTGAGGGTCTGGTCGATTTTAATGGCAATCGGTTTGCCTGCGATCATTTCCCCTTCAACGAGATGTTTCTTGATTATTTTTTGGGTGATGTTGAGACCCATTTCTCTCCCCTCCGCTCTTTTAAGAAAAATTGATTTCTACCTGTTCCGTTTAACCTATCTAACATAAGAAAAATAACATATAACGCACAGCAAATGCCTCAAAAAACTTCAATCGCGGCCAAAAATCGTCTGTGAGCTTTTTTCATGATTTTTCCATGATTTCCTTGCCGTAGAGAAAAGCGTCTTTGTTTTTTCCGTAATAGCCCTCCAGCATGCCGAGTTTTCTGTAGCCCCTCCCGACGTAAAAGTTTATCGCTCCCCAGTTATCTATCGGGGTTTGCAGGAGGATGAAGGAAAAACCGTTCTCCTTCAGGATATTTTCCGCCGCATCCATGAGGCGAGAACCGACGCCGCTCCGCCTGTAATCAGCCAGCACATCGATGGTTATAATCAGTCCCGTTTCCAGGTCATGCCGGTCGGCTATCACGAACCCTACGCTTTTATCGTCGTCCATCGCCACGAAGGCGGGATTTTTTTTTACGGTAAGGTGATAGAGGAAAACCTCTTTTGCGAACGCGATTTCCTGAACAAAGCAGGTCTGATCGATTTTCCACATCGCCTCGCTATCCTCGGCTATAGCCTTTCGGATGGATACGGCTTCGTCTTTTTTTAAGGCTTTCATTTATCCGGCAGAGCAGATTTCAACGGGACGGTTTTTATTCTGCGCATATCGGCATTATGCGCGAGCCGCCACCGAACAGGCAACCGTCCTCGCACCGGCTTTTTTCAGCGCTCCCGCCGCCTCGCGGAGCGTAGCGCCGGTGGTCATCAGATCGTCCACAATCAAAATATTTTTTCCGCTCACGGCTTCCGGTCTGACTACTTCAAAAACCTTCCGAATATTTTTTTGCCTCGCGGACTTTCTAAGAAGCGACTGGGGAGCGGCATTTTTCGTTTTCACAAGAACGTCCCATTCCAGAGGGAGTGAGAAAGTTTTAGCGATTCGCCCCGCCAGAAGGTAGGACTGGTTGTATCCTCTCTTAAACAGCCGGAGAAAATGAAGGGGAAGGGGAATAACCATATCGACCGTTTCCATATCAAGCTCCCGGTTCAGGCGCGCCGACATGAGGGCGGCTATGGTGCCTGCCAGCCCGGCTTTTCCATAAAACTTGAACTGGCGGATAAGCTTTTTTGCGTTCTCCTCGTAATGAAGTGAAAAGAGGGTCTGGTCGAAAGGAGGCGGATTAATACGGCATTCGCCGCACAGCCGGAAATCCTGCGGCAACGCGCCGTCTATCGGTTCTCCGCAAACGCGGCAGGCGGCGCCGTTGTTGAGCTCCATTCGGCCTTTGCATTCCGCGCATACAGGGTCGGCGGACCACACAACGGTTTGCTCAAGGCATATTACGCAACGGTTGGGAAAAAAGACGTTTAAAACCTCCGCGCCGAATTTTAAAAAAGTTTTCAATATGCCATCCTCTAACTTTTTATTATACCGCCGTCGGGAACTGTTCGGGGGGCTGGCCGATAAAATTAAAGCAGGGGCGGTGACTTATCGCTCCGGCTGATGTATAAACATCGGCATGAAACAGCAAGCAACGAACAGGGTTCCGGAATGGCTTTCTCCGTTTGAAAGACGGTTTGTGGACGCCGGCTTCAAGGTTGCCGACGCCGATTCGATCAAAAAATGGTTTCAGCTTCTTCTTGAAAGAAAGATGGAAACCTCGGCCGAGATTGAGGAATGGCTGGAAGATTACTCCGAGCTTCTTTCAATAATCGGCGAGGAAGGCAACAGACGCTATATCGCCATGACGTGCGATACGAGGGACTCCGGCAAACGGGAAGCGTATCTCTTCTTCGTGCGGAAAATTCAGCCCGCAGTAACGGAGCTTTCCAATAACCTCGACAGGAAGTTTCACGCCGCCACCGCCGGGAAAGAACTGTCGGCAGAAGGCTATGAAAGGGTGCGCAGAATTATTTCCACCTCCATAGAGCTGTTCGCGGAGGAAAACATACCTCTGGAGACGAAGCTTGCCGAGATGTCGCATAAATATCAGGGCATAACCGGGGCCTGGATGGTGGAGTTCGAGGGGAAAAAGCAGACCATGCCCCAGATGGGCCGGTACCTGCTTAACCCCGAACGGGAGCTTCGCGAATCGGCGTGGAGGAAAATGGCGGCCAGAAGGCTGGAAGATGCCGATGCGCTGGACGCGCTGTTTGACGAGATGCTGGAGACACGCAAAACCTACGCGCAGAATCTCGGGTTGAACGATTACAGGGAGTACTGTTTTAGAAGCAAGCTAAGAGATTACACGCCGGACGACTGCCTTGAGTTTCACGATGCCATCGAGAGCGCGGCCGTGCCTCTTATGAAAAAGATTTCTCAAAAACGGCGGGAGCTGATGAAACTCGACGCTCTGAAACCGTGGGATACGCAGGTCGATCCGCTTGGAAGACAGCCGCTGGAACCTTTTACGGACGTAAGCAAACTGCAGGACGGCGTGGAGGAGATTTTTTATCGGATAGAAGCTCGCCTGGGCGAAAGGTTTGCTTCCATCAGGGAGTTCATGGACCTCGACAGCAGAGAGGGGAAAGCTCCCGGCGGATATCAGGCGACTTACGAAGAAAAGAGAGTGCCTTTTATTTTTGCCAACTCCGCCGGAGTGCACAGTGACGTTATCACTCTTCTGCACGAAGGGGGGCATGCTTTTCATACCCTTCAGTCCAGAAGACAGCCTCTTATGTGGTACCGGCATGCCACGATGGAGTTTGCGGAAGTGGCCAGCATGACGCAGGAACTTTTCGCCAATCCGCATCTGGAGGTTTTCTATCACGACAGTGAGAACGCATCCAGAGCCCGCCTGGAACAGCTTGAAAGAGTTGTGGAAATTTTCCCATGGGTGGCGACTGTGGACGCTTTCCAGCATTGGCTGTACACTCACCCCGGCCATTCGCCAGAAGAGCGCGCGGATAAATGGGTGGAGATTTTTGAAAGGTTTGCCGCCCCAGTGGACTGGAGCGGAACAGAGCCTGAAATAAAGAAATTTTTATGGCACCGCCAGCTTCATATTTTCGAGGTGCCTTTTTACTATATCGAATACGCCATAGCCCAGCTCGGCGCTCTTCAGTTCTACCGTCTTTACCGGGATAACCCGCAAAAAGCGGTCGATAATTATTTGAAGGCGCTGTCGCTTGGAGGGAGCAGATGCCCGGCCGACCTTTTTAGCGCGGGAGGGATAAAATTCGATTTTTCCAGAACAATGCTGGAAACGTTGATGGATATGGTTGAAGAGGAAATGGGAAACCTTTAATCCCCGTTTTGTTCAAGCAGAGACTGAATGCGCGGAGTGCATCTTTTCCCTTCGCAGGAACCGGCCCCGGCGCCGGTAGCGTTTTTCAAGCCTTTCACGGTTTTAACGCCGTTGCTCAAATGCTTCAAAAAAACTTTTTTCCGGATTCCCTGGCAAAGGCAAATCGGCTTGAGTGAATCCAGTATCTCTTGCTGTGTCATTTGCTCAAGTATAACAGCTTTAAAGCGGTTTAGAGGATAGAATAACCGTCATGAACTGGAAGGCGCGAACAGCGGACATTATTGAAAAAGACCCGAGGGCGAAATATTTTATTATCGCCGCGGCGGTGTTTCTGGTTTTCGGCCAGGCTGTCACCTATGATTTCGTATGGGACGATTTTCTGTTCATCGTCAACAATGAATCGATAAGATCTTTTTCAAGCATCCCGTCTTTCTTTACGCACGGTTCCGAAGAACTCTACAGGCCTTTGAGGTCGGTATTTTTCACTTTCGCCTATTTTATTTTTGGCTTAAACCCGGCTCCCTATCATCTGATGGGACTGGTTTTTCATATTATCGCGTCCGTTCTTGTGATGCGTATTCTCGAATGTTGCGGTTTTAAACCGAAGCAGGTTCTTTTCGGCGGGCTGGTTTTCGCTCTTCATCCTGTTCATATCCAGAAGTTTGCCATGGCCACCCCCAGCTTTGATTTGGTTGGCGATCTGTGCCTGCTCGGCGCAACCGTTTCTTATTTGGGCTTCCGCCGCGGGGATTTTCGGAAAGGGCTGACTGTTTCAGTTTTACTTTTCGCTGTGGGACTTCTTATTTCCGAAACCGTTGTTTCTTTCCCCTTCCTCGTTTTAATGCTCGAACTCTTGTTCGACCGTCTTCCGAAACTGTCTGCCGCCCAAAGACGATTTTACTGGATAAGCCTCTTTCTGGTTCTTATCGTTTACCTGATGGTAAGAACAGCCGTGCTTGGGCAGATTCAGCGGCCTCATCACGAATTCAATCTTGTCGCTTTGTATATGAGCATGATGCCGGTTTTTATTTATTACTTCCGGCTGTTGATTGTTCCATACCCGTTGTGTCCCGACCCGCCGCTGGAAACTTTTCTTGAACACCCGTTTAATGAATTAACGATTATTTCCCTTGTAATAGTAGCGGCGGTTATCGTGCTTGCGTGGCTGGCCGGAAAGCGGGAGAAACTGGTTGCAGTGGCCGTTTTCTGGTTTTTCCTGGCGATACTGCCGAATTCCAACATCATTCCCACCGGCACGCTTATGGCCGAACGATACCTGTATCTGCCGTCTGTGGGATTAAGCATACTTGCCGCTCTCATTCTCTCCCGCCAATCGGAAAAGGGTAATAGAGTGGCCGCCGTTTTTCTAATCTATCTGGCGGCGCTTTCCTTTCTGCAGATTCCGGCGTGGAAAAACGAAGAAACTCTCTGGAAAACCACTCTTGCGCTTAAACCCCGCAGTGAAATCGCGCTGAAAAACCTCGGCAAAGCGTATTACGATAATGGGGAAATCACGGAAGCCAAAAAAGTTTTCAATCGTATGCTGAATATGGGCGTAAACCAGAAGTACGCTCTTTCCCAGCTGGCGGCGGTAGCGATAAACGAGGGCAAATACCGATACGCCGAAGCGCTTCTGAAGGTTCTTGACCGGCTTCCGCCGCACAGTAAACAGTTCGATATAAATTTTCTGATTGCCGGATGCCAGCTTAACAGGCAGGGCTGGCGGGAGAAAGCCGATGTTCTCTTGAAGAAATATCCAACCCCGAAACTTTATGAAGAGGTGGGAAACTGTTACGCAAAATTTGGCGAGAAAGAGCGGGCGCTGGAAAAATTTCGCGAATCACTGAAACTCCAGCCCGACCGCGCAAGAGTCGTGGAGAAAATAAAAATACTGGAAACAGAACCATGATGATTGTCAGGAAGCAGACCGCTTATATTTCTCCCGTGTGAGCGACTATTTGCAGGTCGTAAACCTTTCTGTAAGGCCCTGCCGTTTTCACAAGAGTTTCGTGCGTGCCTTCCTGTACTATCTTTCCTTTGTCGAGAACGATAATGCTGTCGGCGTGCTTGATGGTGGAGAGGCGGTGGGCTATTACGAAAGTGGTGCGGTTCTCCATGAGATTTTCCAGCGCTTTTTGTACCTCTATTTCAGATTCCGTATCCAGCGCCGAGGTGGCCTCGTCCAGAATGAGTATCGCCGGGTTTTTCAAAATAGCTCTGGCTATGGATATTCTTTGCCTCTGGCCGCCGCTTAATCTAAGCCCTCGCTCGCTTATAACGGTATCGTACTGTTCGGACATCTGCATGATGAATTCATGGGCGTTGGCCGCCTTTGCCGCGCGGATTATTTCCTTCATCGGGGTATTTTCCCTGCCGTAGGCAATATTGTTTTTTATGCTGTCGTCAAAAAGGAAAATCTCCTGAGTCACAATTCCTATCTGCCCCCGGACGGATTCCAGCGTGGCATGCTTTATATCCTGCCCGTCGAAAAGAATCGTTCCCGTCACAGGGTCGTAAAAGCGG
>JAJRYM010000200.1 GCA_024275775.1 Nitrospirota bacterium | reverse complement strand
CGGCGGTATTCAGCCAGAGCGCGCCGTCTTCCTCAAACGCCGCCCCGGATGAGCGAAGGCGCTCAACCGTGCGCTCGACCATCTTCGCGTCATGAAAGCTTTTCTCGCTTGTCCAAACGTCGAACTTCACGCGGAAGCGCTCAAGGTCGGTTTTTATCCCTTCAAGAATAAAATCGGCCGCCTCTTTCGTAAAAAACGGCAAGGCTGTTTCCTCCGGCATTTCCAGAAACCTTCTGCCTTCCCGCTCAACAATCACACGCGCTATATCGCGGATATATTCTCCCTTGTAGCCGCCGTCGGGAAATGCGGAATCCGCTCCCAGCAGTTCCCTGTAACGCGCGAGAGTCGATTTACCAAGGTTTTCCATCTGCAGGCCGGCGTCGTTCACGTAATACTCCGTCGTAACGTCGTAACCGGCTTTGCGGAGAATGCGCGCCAGCGTATCCCCTACTGCCGCTCCCCTGCCGTGCCCTATATGAAGCGGCCCGGTAGGGTTCGCGCTCACGAACTCCACCAGCAGTTTTTCGCCCGGTTTGGTTTCCCCGCCTCCGTATTCGGAACCGTCGTCCGGTATGCCATGAAATTCTTCAAACCATTTTTCAGGCTTTATAAAAAGATTGATGAACCCCGGCCCGGCCACGGAAACGGTTTGGATGAAATCCTGTTTTTCCAGAAAATCCGCTATTTTTTCCGCTATTTCGCGGGGAGCGCTTTTCAGCGGCTTTGCCAGCAACATTGCGGCATTGGTGGAAAAATGGCCGTATTTATCTTCAGGCGGTTCTTCCACCACAAAAGACGGCATATCTCCCGCTTCCACCGATAGCTCCGCAACCGCCTGACGAACCGCCGTTATTACCTTTTCTTTCATCTGTCTCCTTCCGGTTAAAGAACGACATTATAAACCGTATTTTACTGTTAAAATATCCACATCCGTAAGAGGTGTAATTTATAGGAGGGTATTATGAAAATCACGTATTACAGCCACGATGTTTTCCTGCTGGAACACGACGGCACAAAACTTATAATCGACCCGTTTCTTACCGGCAACGAGAACGCTCCCATTAAAGCCGAGGATGTGAAAGTCGATTACGTGCTCCTGACTCACGCGCACCCGGACCACCTCGGCGACGGCGTGGTGCTTGCCATAAAGAACGACGCCACCATTATCGCTCCATTTGAAGTAACGCTTATCTGCCAGTCGCTCGGCGCCCAGAAGACCCATGCCATGCATATAGGAGGAGCCCACAATTTCGATTTCGGCAGAGTGAAACTGACCATCGCCCACCACGGTTCGGCATGGATAGACGACAAAGGCGTACATTACGGAGGCAATCCGTGCGGCTTATTGATTACGATGGGGGGAAAGACCGTCTATCACGCAGGCGACACCGGCCTTTTCATGGACATGCAACTGATAGGCGAAATGAACAGTATCGACGTTGCGCTTCTTCCGATAGGCGACAATTTCACAATGGGAATCGATGACGCCGTGAAAGCGGTGGAGTTTTTAAACCCGGCGCTCAGCATTCCTATGCACTACGATACCTTCCCCGTAATTGAGGCCGACCCCAAAGAGTTCACAGCGAAGGTTGAGGCCGTCCGGCAAAAGGCGCGGGTGATGCAATACGGAGAAACGATAGAGATTTAAACCCGGCTTTCGGATTACGAAATCCGCCGATTAAATTCCGGCCGCTTTCCGCAAAGTAGAAGCCATATCGGTTTTTTCCCAGGTAAACTCGGGAAGCTCTCTGCCGAAATGGCCGTAAGCGGCGGTTTTCAGAAAAATCGGCTTGCGGAGATTCAGCTTTTTTATAATGCCCGCCGGCCGAAGATCGAAATGTTTTTTGACGATCTCTACAATCTTTTCCTGCGGAATATTGCGTGTGCCGAAAGAGTCCACCAGAATCGAAACCGGCTCCGGCACTCCGATAGCATAGGAAAGCTGAACTTCGCATTTATCCGCTATGCCTGCGGCCACAAGGTTTTTGGCGACGTACCGCGCCATGTAGGAGGCGGAGCGATCGACCTTGCTTGGATCCTTGCCGGAAAAAGCGCCGCCGCCATGACTGCCCGACCCGCCGTAGGTATCCACGATTATTTTTCTGCCGGTCAGCCCCGCATCGCCGTGCGGCCCGCCAACGACAAACCGGCCGGTCGGATTTATGTGGTACCGGATTCTTTTTTGAGAATAGAGATTTTCAGGAATAACCGGCAGTATTACCTTCTCTATTATCGTCTCCCGAATGGTTTCATTATCCACGTCGTCATCGTGCTGTGTTGAGATTACAACCGTATCGATAAGGCTGGCTTTCTTGTTCTTATACTCCACGGTAACCTGAGATTTGCTGTCCGGCCTCATCCACGGTATCGTGCCGTCCTTCCTTAACATCGCCATGCGATGTGTAAGTTTGTGGGCGAGG
>JAJRYM010000199.1 GCA_024275775.1 Nitrospirota bacterium | reverse complement strand
GATGGACGAAGTCCTCTTTCGGCATCCCTATTCTCCGTCTAGCAGGATTGCATGCTCTTCCGGTTCGTCCGGTGCTATTCCATCCGGTTCGTCCTGATGCTCGTCAACAGTCGGCGTTTCCGGAACGACAGGTGTAGGTTTTTTCGCCGCCGCAGGCTTGTGGCGGGCTTTGGTCTGGTTGGCCCCGCATTGCGGACAGATCGGTTCCGGTTTTTTTAGATCGTAAAACCGGGTTTCACATTTGTAGCATCTGTACCGTTTTCCCCAATCAGGATTCGCCATAATAGTCTCCGTTTATTCCCATTCTATCGTTCCAGGTGGCTTGGAAGATACATCATATACAACGCGGTTAACACCTTGTACTTCGTTTATTATTCTGTTCGCCATTCTCGCCAGAACTTCGGCCGGGATGCGCGCCCAATCGGCCGTCATTCCGTCTTTGCTTGTTACGGCGCGTATGGCGATAACGTTTTCGTAAGTGCGTTCGTCGCCCATTACACCGACGGTTTTTACCGGAAGGAGCACAGCGAAAGCCTGCCAGATTTTGTGGTAGAGACCGGCGTTTTTTATTTCTTCAATAGCGATTTCATCGGCGTCTCTCAGTATCTTCAACCTGCCGGGCGAAATAGAGCCGATTATTCTTATCGCCAGGCCGGGGCCGGGAAACGGCATTCTGTTGATGAGTTTTTCGCTCAGTCCCATCTCAAGGCCGAGCTTTCGGACTTCATCTTTGAACAGCTCCCTTAACGGTTCCAGAAGTTTCAGCTTCATAACTTTCGGGAGTCCGCCTACATTATGATGGCTTTTTATGACGGCCGACGGCCCTTTGAAAGAGACCGATTCTATAACGTCCGGGTACAGGGTGCCTTGTCCCAGAAATTTCACTTTTCCAAGTTTGCGGGCTTCCTCGCCGAACATCTTTATGAACTTCCGGCCGATGATTTTCCGTTTCTTCTCCGGGTCGGCCACATTCTTCAGCGCCTGAAGAAACTCTTCGGACGCGTTCCTGAATTTCACTTTTATATGAAGATGTTTGCGGAACGTTTCCAGCACCTTCCGCGCCTCGTTTTTTCGCAACAGCCCGTTGTCGATAAAAAGGCAGGTCAGCCGGTTGCCGACGGCTCTATGTATTATCGCGGCGGCTACGGTCGAATCGACTCCGCCCGATATGCCTAGTATCACTTTATCTTTGCCTGCTTCTTTTCGTATTTCCTCGACTTTCCATTCGAGGAAAGATTTCATGTTCCAGCTTTCGCCGCACCCGCATATCCTGCGCACGAAATTTTTCAGGATTTTCGTTCCGCAGGGTGTATGCGCGACTTCGGGATGAAACTGGATGCCGTAAACCGGTTTCTTCGAGCTTTTCATGGCCGCCACCGGAGCGTTGCCGGTATGCCCAATCGATTTAAAACCGGCGGGCAGAGATTCAATTCTGTCCCCGTGAGACATCCAAACAGTCTCCCGCTTTTTAAGCCCTTTGAAGATATCCGAACTGTCGTCGATTACAAGGTCGGCTTTCCCGTACTCCCGTTTCTTCGCCCTGCCTGTGCGCCCCCCGAAATGTTTCGTCAGCAGTTGCATCCCGTAGCATATCCCTAAAACCGGCACGCCCAGCTCCATCAGGCCGGCCGGTATTTTCGGCGCTCCCTTGCCGGTAACGCTGAAAGGCGAGCCGGATAGGATTATCCCTTTGGGAGCGAACTCCTTTATACGTTTGATTGTTTCGGTACAGGAAAGAATCTCGCAATATACGCCGATTTCCCTTACGCGCCGGGCGATAAGCTGTGTGTATTGCGAGCCGAAATCCAGGATGAGGATTTTTTCCCCGTGACCCCTGTTTTGCATCTGTTCAGTCTATTCCGTAGTTGGGCGATTCCTTTGTGATGTCCACGTCGTGCACGTGGCTTTCCTTCAGGCCTGCGTTTGTAATTTGTATGAATCTCGATTTTTTCTGCAACTCCTCGATGTCACTGCATCCGCAATATCCCATGCCGGAGCGAAGCCCGCCTACGAGCTGATAGGCAACGAAGCTAACATCGCCCTTGTAGGGGATTCTTGCTTCAACCCCTTCGGGCACCAGCTTCCCCGCGGCTTTTTCTTCTTCCTGAAAATAGCGGTCGGAGCTTCCAGCCCGCATCGCCCCAAGCGAGCCCATGCCTCTGTACTCTTTGTAAGTTCTGCCGTGATAGAGAATTTTCTCTCCCGGACTCTCCTCCGTGCCGGCGAAGAGCGAGCCGATCATCACCGACGACGCGCCCGCAGATATGGCTTTTACGATATCTCCGGAATATTTTATGCCGCCGTCCGATATTACCGGTATGCCGGCTTTGGCCGCCGCTTCACTGCAGTCGGCAACGGCGGAAATCTGCGGCACGCCCACGCCCGATATTATGCGGGTGGTACAGATGGAGCCCGGCCCGATGCCGACTTTTACGGCATCCGCGCCCGCATCTATAAGGGCTTTCGCGCCGTCTGCCGTGGCGATGTTCCCGCCGATTACAGGCAGGGCTGGATATTTAG
This sequence comes from Nitrospirota bacterium, assembly GCA_024275775.1. Lineage (GTDB taxonomy): Bacteria > Nitrospinota_A > UBA7883 > JACRGQ01 > JACRGQ01 > JAJRYM01. Next base: position 233 of record JAJRYM010000199.1, on the reverse strand, counting down.
CTTTTATCGCTTTGATGGAGTTTATAACCCCATCGGAATGGCCGTGAGCGGTATCGACGACGATTACGTTAACCCCCGCTTCCGCAAGCGCGGCTGTCCGGTCGTCCCTGTCGGCTCCCGCGCCGACGGCGGCTCCCACGATAAGCCTTCCTTTGTCGTCCTCGTTTGCGTTTGGATAGAGCTCCGATTTTTCTATATCCCTCACGGTAATCATCCCCTTGAGGTCTCCCGCG
>JAJRYM010000198.1 GCA_024275775.1 Nitrospirota bacterium | reverse complement strand
CGTCGGCGGGCGAAGTAATGACCGGAGCGGCAGGCGCGATTGTATCTATAAAGTATGGAGCCGTATGTATATCTTCGACGTTGCCTTCATTGTCAATCGAGAAGAATTTCAGAACAGTGGTTCCTTCGGCCGTAATATTAACTGTATGAGTTAATATGCCCCCGACCGCCGTGCTCGACTGGACGGGACTGTCCGTTGAAAGCGGCGCGGTGCCGTCCGTCGTGAGGAACATTTTTGCGCACCCGGACTGATTATTGAAAACATCCTTGCACTTGACGGTTACGGTCTGCGGTGCGTTATATATGCCTGCGGGCGGGCTAACTGTCGTACCCGGCGCGTCTATATCGACATTTACATCAATCGTAATCGGTATCTCCAGCTCGTTGGTATCCGGATTCAGAACAGTTTTAGTCGCATCGATATCAAGCGTGGCTTCACCCCTGAATGCGGAGCCGGTACTGGTGGAAATAGTAACGACGAAACGCCTGGCCGACCCGAAAGTAACATCTACAACAACTTCCGCAACGGTGGCGCCGGCGGATGGAATAGGAACATCGGCGCTTACCGGCTCCATCCCTTCGCCGGTAACATCGAGCGTGATGGCTGTGATGGTCGTGGCGGCTATTCTCGGGTTTGTCGATTTAACCCTGCCGCCGGAAAGCATGGATATGCCGGACGGCAGTTTGATGGATACTTTTATCGGGTTGGAGGATTTCCCTTCAGGCGCCGTTTGGGATACCCCGCCGCAACCGGCCAGAACCAAAGAAGCAAAGAGGAAAAAAGAATAAAGGAATCCCAAGCGTCCCACACGTTGTTTACCTCTCCAATGTCTTTGTCCCACTAAACCTCCGATGTACGACAAATAATACGAGGTGTTTAAACTCTGCCTTATGACGAAGAATTCTAACACAAAATCAGATATCAGGGTATCATTCTACCGCAAAAAAATCCCGTCGGCTCGCTTCTCATCCTGGCGGGCCAAGAATTATAGAAAAAAGAAACAGGATTCTCCCACTCTCGCATCCGCTTCGCGTCTGCTCCATTGGGCTCGACACGCCGTCTAAATATCCGCCCCCTTCGGTGGCGTATCTTTGCGCTCCCTAATCGGTCGCGCCGTCGGCTCGCTTCTCATCCTGGCGGGCCAAGAATTATAGAAAAAAGAAAATGGTGGGCCCACCAGGATTCGAACCTGGGACAACTCGGTTATGAGCCGAGGGCTCTAACCAGCTGAGCTATGGGCCCCCTTCGCTGAAAGCCGGCGTTCAGCTCTCAGCGAAGCTTTTAAGCTGTTTGCTTCTGCTGGGATGCCGAAGTTTGCGAAGCGCCTTGGCTTCTATCTGCCTTATCCGTTCTCTGGTTACTTCAAAATCCTGGCCGACCTCTTCAAGGGTGCATTCCGAGTTCATGCCTATGCCGAACCGTTTGCGCAGAACCATCTCTTCCCGCTCGGAAAGCGTCTGCAGAACTTTGGACGTCTGTTCTTTCAGACCCATCTTTACAATGGCTTCCACGGGGGATATGGTTTTATCGTCCTCGATAAAATCGCCGAGATGCGAATCTTCATCTTCCCCTATCGGGGTTTCCAGAGAAATCGGTTCCTTGGCTATTTTCAGCACGTTGCGAACCTTGCCTACCGGCATGCTCATCTTATCCGCTATTTCTTCCGGTTTCGGCTCCCGCCCGAGTTCCTGAACGAGCTGCCTGGACGTCCGTATAAGCTTGTTGATGGTTTCAATCATGTGCACCGGAATACGGATAGTGCGGGCCTGATCCGCGATGGCTCTGGTGATGGCCTGCCTTATCCACCATGTGGCGTAGGTTGAAAACTTGTAGCCCCGCTGGTACTCGAATTTCTCGACGGCTTTCATAAGCCCGATGTTGCCTTCCTGAATAAGGTCGAGAAACTGCAGTCCCCGATTGGTGTATTTTTTTGCTATGGAGACGACAAGCCGCAGATTGGCTTCCGCCAGTTCCTTTTTGGCTCTGCGGTCGCGGATGCGGGCGGCGTCTATAAGTCTTTTGATTTCGGCCAGATTTTCGCTGTCCACCCCAACCGCCTTTTCAAAGCTTCTCCGCTTGGACTTTAGAGAGTTGTATGCCTTCTGCAGATCCTTGAGCGCCGAAGGCTTTTCTTTTTTCCGCCCCGCCTGATTAATCCGGCTTTCGAGCGTCTTCATTTCCCTCGTCAAACGAATGCATTCCCTGTTGTACTTGCCGATCTCCGTGATAGCGTTGTCTATATTATTCTGATTGAGGTTGACTTCCAGAAACCTCTCCCGGAGAGTGTCGAACTGTTTGGCCGTTTTTTTGACAAGCTTCTCCCTTTCCTTGACTCGTATTTTTTTGAGTTTCGCTTTGTGGGAGGTTTCGCGCCAGGATTTCATGGCGTTGACCAGTTTGGTGACGGCTTTCCTTACCCGTACGGTTTCCTTCTGAATTTTCGTGGTGGAAGTATTTTCCGGCACGTCTTCAACGTCGCCCCAGTTGACCAGCGACTGGATGGTAATTTCGCCGGCTTTCAGACGCCCCATTTTTACGGCCACCATATCCACGGTAAACGGGATATGCAGCATGGCGTCGATTACGTCCTGCTGGGCCTGCTCTATCCGTTTGGCGATTTCAACTTCCCCCTGCCGCGTAAGCAGAGGGATGCTTCCCATCTCCCTGAGATACATTCTCACAGGGTCCTCGGATGAAAGCGAAACTTGCATGCCTTTTCTCGCCATTGGAACGGACTTGGCAGAACCGGACGCTTTTTTCCCGTCTTTTTCGACTCCGATTTTCTCCTCTTCAAGAATTTCGAAAACCTTTTTCCGCATCTTCGGAGGGAAGCGTTCGGGATCCTTGAGAACGCCGTTCAGTTTCTCAGCGGCGATTTTCCCATGCTCACGGCCGATTTTGATGAGCTCGACCACTTCCGGCATCGATCGGGTTCTTTTATACTTCATAAAGAATACGGCTCCTCATAAAAAATATTCGTCACAAACAAACCATTTAATATACCAGATTATTTGAGATTCCGGAAATCTTTTTGACGATCCAGAAAATCTTCCCTCGTGGCCTTTTCGGCGGCCTGTTTCATATCCTCTATCATCTTTGTTCTCTGGCGCATCCTGACAGATTTCAGAAAATCGTGCACGTTTTCCTCCACGCAGTCCTCGTCGTAAAGGTTCGCCTCCATCGCAAGCTCCGTTAAGTGGGACGCCATATCTTCCTCTTCCACTCGGTTGAGAAGCTCGCGCGATTTCACGCATCCATTCCTTATTTCTCCGGCTAAAACGGAGAATATCCTCCTGTGCATGGGTGAAATGAAATCGTCCGGCCGAAGATCGGCAAGTTTCGCTTCAAGCACGTCCGGATGATCCAGTATTATCCTGATGAGCCGCTTTTCCAGCGGAGGCGCCTGCTTACGAGGCTCCTTTTTCGTTCGCCGAAACTCTTTATCGATATCGACGTAGCGGGCGACATGGTCCTCAATTCTGGTAAACGGTATGGAAAGCCTGCCGGAAAGCGCCCTCACGGCTGAAGCCTTTTCGATATCGTCTTCGATGCGCGACAGATAAGGCACCATCTCCTTTTCAGCGGCGGATTTCCCTTCCGGAGTGTCGATATTAAACTTTCTGCAAACCATTTCAATCAGATAGCTTATATACGGCTTGGCTTCGCTCACCAGCTTCAGAAAACCGCCTTTCCCTCCTTCCTGTACAAGGTCGTCGGGGTCTTTCCCGGAGGGCAGCATAACGATATTCGGCCGAACACCTTCTTTCATGGCCAGTTTCGTGGCCCGTTCGGCCGCTTTTACTCCCGCCTCGTCGCCGTCGAATACCATCACGAGGTTGGTGGAAAAGCGCTTCAGCAGTCTGCAATGGTATTGGGTGAAAGCGGTACCGGAGGTCGCCACAACATTTTGTATGCCGGCCTGATAAAGCGAAATAAGATCAGTATATCCTTCCACTATAAGCGCCTCTTTTCGCTCCCGTATTCGGCCAGCCGCGAGGTTTAATCCGAAAAAAGATCTGCTTTTATGATAAACGGGACTTTCGGGAGAGTTGATGTATTTGGGGATTTTTTCTCCTTCAACCAGCGATCTGCCCCCGAAAGCGATAACCCGTTTCCGGTCGTCGATAATGGGGAACACGAGCCGGTTCCTGAAGGTATCTCTTGCGCTCCCTTCGGGGCTGTGTTTCGCCAGCCCGCTTTTGACTATATCCTTCGGGCTGAATTTTTTACCCGCCAGATATTTGAAGCATTTGTCCCACCCGTCCGGGGCGAATCCAATGCCGAATTTTTTAAGCGTTTCATCGGAAAAACCGCGCTTTTTAATATAGCGCTTCACGGCGCTTTCTGCCCCGGCCCGCATCAGCATGTCGCGGTAGAACCTGCCAGCTTCCCTGTTTATATCGTAATAGACCGAATTATCTTCCGCCGGACGGCCCGAAGTTGCCGGCAGTGTTACGCCGCCCCTGTCGGCCAGCACCCTAAGCGCATCCGGGAATGGGAGGTTTTCGTATTTCATAAGAAATCCGATGGCGTTGCCCCCCTCTCCGCAACCGAAACAGTGAAATATCTGCTTGGAAGGGCTCACGCTGAAAGAAGGCGTTTTTTCCTGATGAAACGGACACAAGCCAACATAATTGGCCCCGCTTTTTCTAAGCTGGAGATACGTGGATATAACGTCAACCACATCCACGCTTTCAATGACGCGGTCGATTATTTCCCGCGGGTAAAAGCCGGCCATCTAGCCTCCGTAATTTTCAGTCGATTATGTTCCGGCTGGCCGATGAAACTCCAATATAAAGCGCCAACAGATTGTTTCCGCCAAGAACTATTTCACGAGCATTTCTTTTACTATGCCGTTCACCAGCCGCCCATCGGCTTTTTTCCCGACTTCGGACATAACGGCTTTCATTACCTGCCCCATCTGCTTGATGTCGGGCGCACCGATACCTTTAACGACTTTTTCGACTATTGCGCGCAGTTCCGCTTCGGACAGCTGTTCGGGAAGATACTTCTCAAGAAATTCTATTTCGGCCGTTTCCTTGGAAGCGAGGTCTTCGCGCCCGCCCTGATTGAACAGACGCACCGACTCCTTGCACTTCTTGATGAATGACGCAATAACGTCGCTTATTCCATCGTCGTCCAATACGGAACCCGCCCCGGCCTGAATTTCCCGGTTTTTCACACCGGCCATAACCATCCGCAGAGTGTCACGGCCGATATTATCGCCGGATTTTAAGGCCTTCCTGAAATCCTCAGCGAGCGTTTCCCTTAATGACAACTTGCGCCCTGCTAAAATCGACCGTATTTCTTTCTGGCGGCCAGAATTTTCTTTTTCTTTTTAATCGACGGTTTTTCGTAATGCTCTCTTTTTCGTATCTCAGACAGAATTCCTATCTTCTCACACTGCTTTTTAAATCTTCTTAACGCGTGCTCAAAAGGCTCCTCCGCCCTGACTTTTACACCGGGCAAAAAAATCACTCCTTCCTGTACTTTTTTTATCTTAAAATCGTAGAAAATATATTATTTAGCTGAAACAGCTACGGGTGGAGTGTACCATTCACTCGCACCGCCGGTCAATCATTTAATAGGGAAATTCCACGGCTTCAAGCCGGAAGGCTTTGTGGCTCTTGCATCGCCAAACAGTTTTACATGGCTCAAAAAACTGCAATCCATTAAAAATATTGAAGATAAGCGGCTATTAAAGCTGTTTTCCAAGCTGAATAAACAGTATATAATTCGTCGGGAAATTTGATATTATAAAGCTGAAGAGGGTGTTGATCAGGTTTTTTATCTTAAATCGAATAAGGAGAGGGGGGAATAATGCTTACTGCGAAAACGGCGCCTGATTTTAAACTGCCCGATGTTAGCGGTGAATCGGTGGCGCTTGAAAGCCTGAAAGATAAAAAAATCATCGCGATAATCTTCGGGTGCAACCACTGCCCGTACGTAAAAGCCTATCTGGGCAGAATCACTCGGCTCCAGGCAGAATACGGTGAAAAAGGCTTGGCCATCGCCATGATAAACTCCAATGACGACCAGACATATCCCGAAGACTCTTTTGAAGAGATGAAAATCCTGGCGCAAGCGAAAGGGTTCAACTTTCTTTATCTTCGGGACGAAACGGCGGAAACGGCAAGGAACTACGAGGCCAAATACACGCCGGAAGCCTTCCTGCTGGACGAGGAGCGGAAAATAAGATACCGGGGCAGAATAGACGACTGCTGGCACAGCGAAACCGGCACGAAAAGATCCGACCTGAAAGAGGCGATAGAAGACCTTCTGGCCCGCCGGGAGGTGGCCGTAAAATCGACGGCGCCCATAGGGTGCACCATAAAATGGCCCGAAGCCTGATTCCGCCAGCCGGATTCAGCTCAATCGGAACTGGTTATTAAAAAAACCTAGTCCGGCAGGTTCTGGTGAGCGCCGTCGCAATATGGGGGAGTGGCCGTTCTTTTGCACGCGCACAGAGCGACGGTTTCCTTTTCCTCAAGAGTAAAAGCAAGCGGCTCGAACTCCGTTCCCTCGTGAGAGCCGTCGCAAAACGGCTGGCTTTTCGAGCGGCCGCACGCGCACCAGTGATATT
>JAJRYM010000197.1 GCA_024275775.1 Nitrospirota bacterium | reverse complement strand
TATCCGCTCCTGCGTTTTCCATTCCATGAACCTGTATGGCCCAAGCCCTACAGGTTTGCGCGTGAGCGCCGATTTGGTGATATCTTTTCCTTCCAGCAGATGTTTTGGCAGAACAACGAGGTTGCCCCACGAGCCGAGCGCCGGGGCGAACGGCTCTGCGTAATGGACGATGAATGTGTAATCATCCGGAGCCTCCGCCTTCGATACCTGAAGAAAATCCTCCGCGTACGGCGTCGGCGTGTCCGGGTTGGTTATGGTTTTGAAGCCGTACATGATATCGGCCGACGTGAACGGGGCTCCATCCTGCCACTTGAGCCCTTTGCGCAGGTGGAAGACGATGGTTTTTCCGCCGTTCTTTATCTCGAAGCTTTTCGCGAGGTAAGGCTCGATTTCCCATTGGGGGTTGTATCGGATAAGGCCGGGGTAGATTAAACCGGCTATCTGGTGAGAGGAAGCGTCTCCCGCCAGCATCGGTATAAGGTTGCTGGCGTCGCCTATGGTCGCCTCAACCAGCATCCCTCCGGGTTCGGGAGTGAGAAACTCCTGTCCGGCTTGTACTGTTGCGGCCGATTTTTCAGGTTGCGATTGAGGGGAGGGTTGGCACCCCGCCAGAAGAATGGCTATGGCTACGGCCAAGCCACGCATACAGCGGCTATTTAACCCCTTCCGGGCCTGTTGTGTTTTTTTCACCCGCCTGAGGCATGTTCTTTTCGGCCGCCTTGAACGGGTCGAAACCGTCTTCCGCTTCCGTCGGTATTTCCTGTTGGGTAGTCTGCGGTTGCTGGATGTCTTCGGCGAGCGACGACCTGCTGGTTTTGGAATAAAGCACCGATAGCGTAAGCGAGGTTATCATGAATACCGCCGCCGCGACTGTGGTGACTTTGCCCAGGAAACTGGCCGGCCCCCTGCTTCCGAACACGGTTTGCGACGACCCGCCGAACGCGGCCCCTATGCTTGCTCCCTTGCCTGCCTGAAGCAGAACGACAACTATCAGGAACAGCGCCACGATAATATGTAAAACAATTATAAACGTTTCCACCAACTCAATTCCTTAAATAGAAAATTATAACGAAGCGCGGATGATATCACTGAAATCATCCGCTTTCAAGCTCGCTCCGCCTACAAGCGCTCCATCCACGTCCGGCTGGCCGATAAGCTCTTCGGCGTTGCCCGGTTTTACCGACCCGCCGTAAAGAATCCGCGTATTCAGCCCCACCTTTCCGCCGAACGTTTCAGCCAGCCAGCTTCTTATAAAGGAGTGGGTTGCCTGAGCTTCCTGCGGGGTGGCGGTTTTGCCTGTGCCTATGGCCCATACCGGCTCGTAGGCTATGACTATGGTATCGTCGAACTGCTCCGCGCCAATGCCGTTAAACGCGCCGGAAAGCTGGGTTTCCAGCAGGCTGTCGGTATTGCCCGATTCCCTTACGTCAAGCGTTTCGCCCACGCAGACTATCGTTTTAAGCCCCGTTTTTAAGGCTGTTTTTAATCTTTTGTTTACCGTTTCGTCCGTCTCTCCGAAATACTGTCTTCTCTCCGAGTGGCCGATTATCACCCATTCGCATCCTATTTCGGTAAGCATTCCCGGAGCTATCTCCCCCGTGAAGGCGCCCTGTTCTTCCCAGAAAATGTTCTGGGCGGCAAGGCCTATCCTGGAAGAGCCTATAGCCTTTTTTGCCGAAGCGAGGGCTGTGAAAGGTGGAGCAATCACAATTTCCACCTGAGTTATGCCTCTGGTATTTTCTTTGATGCGGGTTATCAGCTCGGCGGTCTCGGCTGACGTCTTGTGCATTTTCCAGTTGCCGGCCACAAGCATATTGCGCATCAGGAAATTATACCAGAAACCGGGCCGGCCGGAAGCATTAACCCTCAGCTGGCCTCTTTCGGTATCTAAATCCGGCAAACGCCCACGCCGAGATAATAAGAAGGAATAGCGTGGTGAATGGGTACAGCAAACCGTAAACGAGAGGGGTTAAAGCCAGCCGCGTGACCGTTCTGAGAACCGGCGAACCGGCTATCACATCGGCTATCGGCGGGGAATAGCGGTAGTAGAGTTTCACAAACAACCGGCCGGGGCTGTTTGTCAGGAGGTGCCTGTCCCGAAATTGGCGAAGCACCATTACATGCCGTTCCAGATAGCTCCCGTAAGCGGCAGTCGCGATAAAACATCCGCCGCCCCCTCCTCCGCCTGAAGGGGCCGGCGCGGAAGCCGTACCGGTAGGCGGCGCCGATAGATTGATGGAAACGGAAGCTCTTGGGCTGATGTTTCCGGCGCCGCCGATAAACCATACGTAAACCGTTTTTGCGCCGTTTCCACTGCTGAGGATGAAAGCTACGTCCTGCGAGAAGTTTTGGGTTGGCGTTACGGATGTGAAAACAGACGCTGAAGGGGTGGCCGGGTCTTCCGACAGGTAATAGCCGGTAATGCCGATGGCGTCGGTGGCGGAGAGGGAGAGGGTGACGTTTGCGGAGGTTGTGCTTGAAGCGCCGCCGGCAACCGAAATAGGCGGCGGTGCCGTATTGTTTACCGCCAGCGAACTAAAACCGCGTATTCCTTTACCGCTTACCGTTTTGCCGGCCAGCGCGGATGCCGGGTTTCCGTTATCCAGTATCAGGGCTTTCAGTTCCGTGGCGGTAAAAGATGAATTTTGGGACAGCAATAAAGCCGCAAGCCCCGAAACGTAAGGGGCGGAAAAAGATGTGCCGTCAAAAAAACCGTATTCCGTGCCGTTAAATGACGTTGAAGAGCATGTAACCGAAACGTCGTCGATATAGACGCCTGCTTCATTTACAAAATTGTCTGTAACAAGCTCGAAGCGAATCGAAACTGCGGAATTTCCTTCGTAAGGTTTCAGGCTGAAAGCCAGCTCTGTCCAGCGCAATGAATCGCCGGAAAGCTGTCCGCTTGTGAGATTCGAATAGCTGTTTCCGTCTTTGGAAGCTTTTACGTTAATGAAATCAAAATCGGCCTCGGTTATGTAATCGAACTGCGCCGACAATGTACAGCCCGACTTGCCGGCAAGGTTGAAAGACGGGCTTGTGGCCCATGAATCCGTATTGGCCTGATACGGCTGAGCTTCCGAACCGTCGCTCAGGCTGTGCGAGCCGCCAAAGGGGTTCAGCAGAGACACGAGCCATGTATCTCCGGATGTTTTCCCCATGCTCCAGCCGACAGCCCCGCTCTCAAAATCGTCCGTGAAGATAACTTCTCTTGCCGGAGCGGTGCTGTAGATATCGACTCCCGGCGCGCCTACGTCAACCGACGTAGCGCCGAAGTTGGAAAACCAGGCAAGGTTGCCGGATTGGTCGGTGGCGGCTACGGATATGATGTTGTCCAGCGTGTAGCTAGCGGGATACACGGGAGAGATATCGTTATCGTTGTTTTCGTTGCCCGCCGCGATGACTGCAGTTACCCCCGCGTTCTTTGCGCTGGTAAGCGCGCTTATCATTGCTGAATCCTGCGGTCCGCCGGGGTCGCCGCCGAGGCTGATGTTGATTATGTTAGCTCCGTTGTTCACGGCGTAGTCGATTCCGGCCATGATATCGGAAGTGAATCCACCCCCGCCTGCGTCGAGCACCCTTACCGGCATTATTTGCACTTGCCAGGCTATTCCGGCCACGCCCGTTCCGTTGTTTCCAACCGCGCCGATAATGCCGGCTATATGAGTGCCGTGGCCGTCCGTATCCATTGGATTGTTATCGCCGTCCACGAAATCCCACCCTCGGGTATCGTCGGTAAAGCCGTTGCCGTCGTCGTCGATTCCGTTTCCGGCCGTTTCGCCGATATGCCTCCAGATATTTGCCGAGAGGTCGGGATGGTTGTAATCGACGCCGGAGTCAATCACCGCCACTACGACCGATGATGAACCGGTTGTAACATCCCACGCTTCCGGCGCGTCTATATCGGCGTCGGGCGTTCCCGTCGTGCCGTTTACGGTCTGCCCTGTGTTGTTGAGCCCCCACTGTTTGCTGAAATCGGTATCGTTGGGAATAGTGACGAGCGCGTGATAGCGGTAATTCGGCTGGGCGAACTCGACTTCCGGCATGCTGTTAAAATCGGCCACAGCTTCCGCAACTGTCCGGTTAGCTGAGATTGTAACCCTTTCGATGCCGGTTTTTCCTATGGTGGATTTCCTTTGCGCGCCGAGGCTGGAATTAACGGACTTGATGCCGGCAGATGAAACGCCTGGCTTGAATTTTACGAGAATTTCCCCCTGCGCGTAATTATCCGCTCGTGCCGCGCCGGTGAAATTAACCGCGTTCGCCGTAGCGGCATGGTAAAGAACGAAGAGAACCGCAAGAACCGACGCGAATTGCCGTTTCAATTGCCCGCGCTCTGGTAATGGTCGATTCCGGTTTTCCACGCCGTGATGGCAATCGCGAACATGATAATGCCGACTATGGGAGTGCCCATCTGAAGAGCCGAGTGAAAAAGATTGTCACCCGACCGATCAAGAAATAATTCCGCCGGATAAAAATTTATGAACGCCAGCGGAAAAACGAATGTGAGGAAGAACTGCACTCCGAAATTGTAAATGGTTATGGGATAAACGATGAACTCTTTCGATGAAAAAACAACCGTGTACACAAGCGATTCGTTCTTCAGCGTCCAGAAGGCGACAGACGTTACCATCAGTCGTATAGACCCGGCTATAAGCACACCGCCCGCCACTACCAGTGGGAAGAAGAGTATTTTAGCGGCAGTCCAGTCGATGTCGGCCAGTTTCGAGCCTATGGCAAGGGCGGCTGTGCCGAGTATGAAATGCGCCACGGTGGACGCTTCGAATCGGGAGAAGATAACCTGTGCGAGCGGGCTTAAAGGGCGGATGAGGGTTCTATCGAACTCTCCTTTTATAATGATCTGGTCGAAATTGATA
>JAJRYM010000196.1 GCA_024275775.1 Nitrospirota bacterium | reverse complement strand
TGCGCAAACGGCATCTCGACGAGGAAGAGCGCAAAAAGCATCGCAGAAAGGCCGTAGCCGTTTAGTTTCAGACGTCCCGCTCGCGGAAGACTATCCCTTCCCTGCCGTATATTTTTATCATCAGGTCGTCCAGCACGGCGTACATGCACGGGATGACGAGCAGTGTGAGTATCGTCGAGAAAACCAGCCCGAAAACAATCGAGATGGCCATAGGCGCGAGGAATGCGGCCTGGCCGGTTGTCTTGAAGGCGAGCGTCGAGAGGCCGAGTATGGTTGTAAGCGAGGTGAGTATCACCGCGCGGAAGCGGACGAACGCCGACCGGAGTATCGAAAGCCACCTGCCCGCGCCGTTCAATCGGGCGCCGTTTATAAAATCGACCATCACCAGCGAATCGTTAACCACTATGCCGGTGAGCGCCGCCAGCCCGATAAGGGAGAGCATCCCTATCGGTTCGCCCATGAACTCATGGCCGAGCACCACGCCGATATAGGAAAAGGGAATCGCCATTATCACGACTATCGGTTGCAGAAACGATTTAAAGAGAGTGCCGAGGATTAGGTATATGACGAGTATGCCGAGCGAGCTCGCTTTCACAAGAGAGACGACGGATTTTCTCTGCTCTTCTGTTTCGCCGCCGAAGTCGAGCGAACTGCCGGGGTAATCCCGCGAGATGTTTTTGAAACGCTGTTTGACGGTGTTTGAAAGTTCCGAAGAGGTTATGATGTTGGTATTCACCTCGGCGAAAACCTTTATTGTTCTCTTGCGGTTGAAGCGGTTTATGGTCGAAAGCCCCGTTTCCCATTTGATGTCGGCTATGGACGAAAGGCGCACCTGTTTATCCGATGGGGTGGTAAGGGGAATCTGCGAGATGAAGTCGAGGTCGTCCCTGTATGGCTTGGCAAAAATGATTCTTACGTCTATATCTTCCCTGCCTCTTCTGATAGTCGTGGCCACCTCCCCGTCGAACGCCGTCCGCACCGCCGAGGCGATATCCCTTTTGGTGAGGCCGTAAAGCGAAAGTTTGGCCGGGTCCGGGATAACGCGTATTTCGCTTTTGCCGGGGCTGAAATTGTCCCGGATATCTTTCACTCCGGGGATTGTTTTCAGATAGTCCTCCACTTCTCTGGCGATTTCCCGGATTGTCGGGTAGTTATCGCCTCCGATACGGGCTTCGAGGGCGTGCCCTATCGGCGGGCCGCCGCCGAGTTTATTTACCTCGATTGTGCTCATGCCGGTAAGGAGTTTTACCTTTTCCCTTATTTCGTCCATTACCAGATAGGCGTTTCTTCTGCCGGGGGTATCGAATTCCGTCGATTCAAAAAGCGTTTGCCCAAGGTTTTGCCCTATTCGCACTCTGCCGGTCTGGTAATCCAGCGTCATACCGATCATGGAGACCGCCGCCTTGACATCCTGTTTCGGCAGGGAGTCCGCCATTTCCTCCACCTTGCTCAGTATTCTGCCGGTCTCCTCAAGGCTGGTGCCGGCCGGCATTTTAACTTTCACGATGAACCCCACCAGGTCTTTTGAATTAAAGAGAACGAATTTCATGTGGAAGACGGCGTAATAAAGAGTGCCCAGGAAGATGGTAAGAACCAGCGCCAGCACCCCATATCGGTACCTTAAGAAAACTTTGATTAGAGAGCGGTAGCGCTTGCGGGCTTTGCGGAACCATCCGGTTTCCTTTTTTATCGATTCCTTTCCCGGCTTGGCGAAATCGGCGAGATGGGAAGGCAGTATGAAAAAAGCCTCCACGAGCGACACAAGAAGAGTGATGGTTACAACAATAGGAATGTTTGAGATGAATTTTCCCATTATGCCGCTCATCATAAGCATCGGCGTGAAGGCCGCGACGGTTGTTGTTGTGGCGGCTATTACCGGCTTAAATACCTGCGACGCGCCCATAACCGCCGCCCGCCCCGGTTTTAGCCCGGCCTGCAGGTATCGGAAAACGTTTTCGGTTACGATAATTGCGTCGTCCACCACCATTCCCAGAACGAGTATCATCGCGAAGATGGACATCATGTTAATGGAAATTCCCAGGTAGTCCATTATCATCAGGGTGCCCGCGAACGACGCCGGTATGCCGATAGCCGTCCAGAAAGCCATGCGCCAGTTGAGGAAAAGAAACAAAATGATACAGACGAAAATCAGCCCTATGGTGCCGCTTCGGTAAAGGGTTTTAAGCCTCTGCCGGATGTACCGGCTGGAATCCTGGCTGGTTTTTATCTGGATGGAGGCGGGCAGTGCCGCGCGAAATTCATCAAGCATCTTACGAATATGGTCTACGATTTTGATTGTGGAACCGCCCTGCGCTTTCATTACCAGCAGGGAAACGGCGTTTTCCCCGTCCACCCGGCCGAGCGTCTGCTCCTGCTCGAACCTTTCGGTAACTTCCGCCACATCGCGCACCCGCACCTGCCTGCCGGCATTGTCGCGGTAGATAACAACCCGTGCCGTATCGTCGGCCGTTTTCAGCTCGCTCGTGGTTCTTAACGGGAAATCATGCTTGGAACTTTTCATCCGCCCTGCCGGAATATTGATGTTGGCGGCCGCTATGGCTCCAGCAATCCGGTCCGGCGATATTTTCATGGCGCTCGCTCTTAGAGGATCGATTTCCGCCCATATCTCGATATCTCTGAAACCGCTGGTCTGTACGCGCGCGATTCCTTCAATGCGCGACAGGCGGTTTTTCAGCTCGTCGGCCGCTTTGCGTTTGACCGATTCCGGAGCCGTCCCGGCCACGGCCACGTTAATGAGCGGAATTTCGCTTTCTACCAGGATTGTCTGCGGGTCATCGGCGGTTTCCGGGAAATGCTCGATTCTGTCTATTCAATCCTTGATATCGTTTACCATTTTTTGCAGATCTTTGGTTCCCTGCCGTATTTTTATTTCTATAACCGATATATTTTCGTAACTTTGGGAGGCGATCGATTCGATATTTTCCACCGCTTCCATGGCGTTTTCGATGGGGATGGTTACCTGCTTTTCAACCTCTTCCGGGGGGGCGCCTATGAAGTCGGTTGAGATGACCACCATGTCCAGCGGAATTTCCGGAAAGACCTCCCGCGGCATTAGATGGTAAGATGTTATTCCGCCGACGAGCAGGACGAGTAAAAGGAGATTGGCGAAAACAGGGTTTTTGACCGACAGCCTGGCTATGTTCATTAAGCCAGATTATACCCAATACCGTCCTTCCGGCCTTATATTTGTGTCGGAGCGGAAAAACAAAAACGCTTTAAAACCGCCCTGCAATATGGCAGGATGTAGTTGAAAGGACGCAAGCACACACAATGTTTAAACGATTCACCGAACGAGCGCGCAAGGTTGTTGTTCTTGCCAGAGAAGAAGCGGAAAGCAACCGGCACGAATACCTTGGCACCGAGCATCTGCTTATGGGCATACTTCTGGACGGAGGCGGCGTGGCCATAGCTGTTTTGCAGAAGCAGGGGCTGGATATAAACCATATAATAAGCGAGGTGAGGCAGGTTATGCCTCCGGAATCCGGCACCGTCGTAACCGGCGATATTCCATTTACGGCCAGAGCGAAGAAAGTTCTGGAATACTCAGTTGAGGAAGCCCGCTCCATGGGGCACACCTATATAGGCACCGAACATATGATGCTCGGCCTTATACGCGAAAAGGACGGGGTAGCCGCGCGCGTGCTGGCGGGTGTCAATATTAACTATCTCGACGTGCGCGAACAGACGCTTAACCTTCTGCGGGAACCGGTGGCCGATAAAGCCAAACCGCAGACGAAAACCCCAGCTCTGGATGAGTTCGGGCGGGATTTGACCGAACTGGCCGAGAAAGGGAAGCTCGACCCCGTTATAGGACGGGAACAGGAGATAGCCCGCATGATACAGATACTCGCGCGCCGCACCAAGAACAATCCCGTACTCATCGGCGAGCCGGGAGTCGGCAAAACGGCGATGGTCGAAGGGCTTGCGCAGTTCATCATCAGCCGCGAAGTTCCGCAGATTCTTTACGACAAGCGCGTCATATCGCTGGACTTGGGCGCCATCATAGCCGGCACGAAGTACAGGGGCCAGTTTGAGCAGAGAATCAAGGCCGTCATGAAGGAAATTACCCACTCTCAGGACGTGATTCTTTTCATTGATGAAATACATACGCTTGTAGGGGCTGGCGCCGCGGAAGGCTCCGTGGACGCTTCCAACATGCTGAAACCGGCTCTTTCGCGCGGGGAGATACAGTGCATCGGCGCAACGACCATTGATGAATACCGCAAATACATCGAGAAAAACGGAGCGCTGGAACGGCGCTTTCAGCCGATAATGGTTGCGGCTCCTTCGGTGGAAGAGACTATCGAAATAATCCGCGGCCTTAAAGCCGAATATGAACTGCATCACAAGGCGATAATTTCCGACGAGGCTGTAAAGGCGTCCGCGATTCTTTCCGACCGGTATATAAACGACCGCTATTTGCCGGATAAGGCGATTGACGTTCTTGACGAGGCCGGTTCGCGCGTGCGGCTTCGGAGAGTCACTTATCCGCCCGAAGTCAGGGACATGCAGAGGCAGATTGATGAAATCACCCGTGACAAACGGGATCAAATCGAAAAACAGGAGTTTGAATGCGCCGTTGAACTCAGGGACAGGGAAGAATATCTGCGAAAAGAGCTTGAGGTGCTGAAAGACCGGTGGCTTGCCAGAACAGACCAGGGCAAGCCGATGGTAACGGAAGCCGATGTGG
>JAJRYM010000195.1 GCA_024275775.1 Nitrospirota bacterium | reverse complement strand
CGGCGAAGTTTTTTAAAATCCGCAATCCCGCCTTCTGGCTTTTCTCGGGGTGAAACTGCGTGGCGAAAATGTTCCCTTTTTCGATGCCGGACACAAACTCCAGCCCGTATTCTGTTTTGGTTACCGCCACACCCTCTTCCGGGACGACATAGTAGGAGTGAACAAAATAGAAATACGCCCCATCGTCTATGCCTTCAAAAAGCGCGGATTTCCCGGCAAAAGAGGCGTTGTTCCATCCCATGTGGGGAACTTTGAGGTCGGGCGTTTCCGGAAAGCGGACAACTTTGCCCCGTATAACGCCCAGCCCTTGACTGCTCCCGAACTCCTCGCTTTCCTCAAAAAGCAGTTGCAAGCCGAGGCATATCCCCAAAAAAGGTCTGCCTGTGGATATGAACGATTTTATAGGGTCCACGAGGCGGTATTCCCGAAGATGATCCATGCAGACTCCGAACGCCCCAACGCCGGGGAGAACCAGCCCATCGGCGGATTCGATTACCGCCGGGTCGCGCGTAATTTCGGCGTGCGCGCCAACGCGCTCAAAAGCTTTTTGCACGCTTCTGAGATTCCCCATGTCGTAATCGGTAATGGCTATCATGCGGTTACCTCCGGCTTAACAGGAGAAGCGGTCAGTTTACAGCACGCCTTTTGTGGAAACCGCCCCCGATGCCCGCGATTCCGGCAGTGTGGCTTTATCCAGCGCTCTCGCCAGCCCTTTGAAAATCGTTTCGGCGATGTGGTGCAGGTTGTTTCCGTGCTCCACTATCACGTGAAGCGTAATGCCCGCGTTATTGGCAAAAGCGTGCAGAAATTCCTCCACCAGTTCGGCGTCGAACTCACCGATTTTTCCTTTAAGCGGCTTGGAGCGGAAAACCATGAAAGGCCTTCCGGAAAAATCTACCACAACGGTGGAAAGGGCTTCGTTGAGCGGTATGACTGCATGTCCGTATCTAACGATGCCTTTTCTGTCGCCCACGGCTTCGGCGAAAGCCTGGCCAAGCGTTATTCCGCAGTCTTCCACCGTGTGATGAAAATCGACTTCCGTATCGCCTGCCGCCTTAATTTCTATGTCAAAAAAGCCGTGAACGGCAATCTGGCTTAACATATGATCCAGAAAAGGGATGCCGGTCTCTATTTCCGCCTTCCCGCGTCCGTTAAGCGCCAGACCCACGCTGATATCGGTCTCCTTGGTCTTTCTTTCAACGGTAACTTTGCTCATGGGCAGATATCATATCCGTTTTTCGGAATATAACGAAATGCAAATACCTTGAAAAGGTGAAAAATGTGGGTCATACTTACTGGCTTCCGTGGTGGGCGTAGCTCAGCTGGTAGAGCTCTGGATTGTGGCTCCAGCGGTCGTGGGTTCAAGTCCCATCGCTCACCCCATTATTTCCCTGCTTCATTCCTACTGTTTCCGACTGTTGACACCTTTCACGGCGGCTGTAGAATATGAGCGAGGAGCAATATCGGGGAAAGTCGGGATGTTAATTAGCGGCTGTTTTTACGGAACATTTCTAAGAAGCCCGGCAGGGCTATAAGTTGAGGGGATGAGCAATGTTGACGAGGACTGTTTCCGCACTTCTTTTTCTGGTTTACCTTTTTCCTTTATCGGCCTCAGCTTCCCGATTTGACGACCAGTTGTTGACGGCGGCGTCTCAGGGTCTTAAGGCGACACTCAAGATATCGCTCAAGAAGGGGGCTAACATTAATGTTCAGGGCGAGGGCGGACGTACGCCTCTGATGCTGTCCGTATATTACGGTAAGAGTTCAGCCACAAAGATACTCCTTAAGTTTAATCCAGATCTTAATGTTTTT
>JAJRYM010000194.1 GCA_024275775.1 Nitrospirota bacterium | reverse complement strand
AGGGAAACCATGCGGTTGACCCGGTTCGGAATTTACGAGCTGGTCTTTGATACGCAGGCAAAGGATCACGACAAATACGTACTGCAGCCGCGAGAGATGTCCATAGGCGAAATAAGAAGGGTCGTGAAGGAAAAGAAAAAGAAAAACATCCCCTCTTTCGGGGATGAAGTGGAAATTCACAAGCGGTTCGCGTTTCCATTCTCCGCCATTATCTTCGCCCTGCTGGGAGCGCCTATCGGAATCCGCTCGCGGGAAGGCGGTAAATGGAGCGGCATGGGGGTAGGCATATTCATGATAGTCGCGAACTATCTTCTCGTTATGCTCAGCGAAGGGTTGGGGCGTGAAGGAACCATTCCGCCGGCTCTGGCCATCTGGATACCGAATATCATCATGGGAGCGACAGCTTTCTACCTGATATACCTCGCATCCCACGAGATATCGCCCGCCGGTTTCATGGAAAGGCTGGGCCGGATTTTCCTTCCCTTCCGCAAAAGCGGAACATCCTAAGCCCACCGATGGTCGAAGCCGTAAACGGGATGAACGAAGCGCTCTTCTGGATACTGAACAGTTCGCTGGGACTACCGGGCGATTACCTTTTCATAGCCATAACCTGCACAGGTTATGCAGTCCCCGCGTTTTTTATCGGACTCGCCGGGCTGAAACTGTACGGCGGGCTTACCCGCAGGAACGCGGCACTGCTTCTAGCCGCCATGATTGCCGGCGGCGGCGTGGTTCACGGCATTAAATCCGTCTATATAAAAGACAGGCCGATTGGATATTTTGCCAACAAACCGGAACTGAAAGCCAAACTGCACACCCCCTTCCGGCAACTTCGCCACAGAACTTTCCCTTCCGGCCATTCGCAAACCGCTTTTACCGTGGCGGCGTTTCTTGTAATCCTTTTTCGCAGAAACGCGGCGGCGTGGCTTTTATGGGCGGCGATGGTAGCCGTATCGCGCGTTTATCTGGGACTGCACTTCCCGATAGACATACTGGCGGGCGGAATTCTTGGGACGCTCAGCGCGTGGCTTACGCTAAAATTTGCCGGCAAACCGGCACACACGGAAAAGCCGGCGGAATAATCAGCCCTCGCGGCCCCTGTCCATCACAATCGAAACGCCGGTCGCGCCTACAGGCACTTTAGAAGATGATTTTCCGTAATAGTCGCCGTGTTTTTTCGTCATAACATCGCCGTCGGCATCCAGCCGGGCTTCTATAAGCAGGCGGGTTTTCGCGGGAGGGAACTTGCCAAGCATCAGGTTTTCCTTGCCGATACTGAATGACAGGGGAAAACTGAAAGACGTTTCCTTCAGAACGGCAACAGGCGGGCCGGGCGCGTCGGCATCCCACGCTATGATGTAAACCGTGTACCCGCTGAAATTCCGGCCGGCGATTTTATCGCCAAGCTGTACGCTCCCTTCGACGATTATTTTACCTTCGGCGGGAGGTTTCCGCCCGCCTTGCCATTCGTCGGTCATTACGAACTTCTTCGGAGCTTCGCTCTTTTCAAAACCTTTTCCGGCGGACGTTTCCGGTTTTGGAAGCTTGATGTTATCGGCCTTGTCTATCGGCACGAAATGGTGATCCTGGCACGCCCCTACAAGCAGGGCGAGCAACATAACGTAAAAAAACTTTTTCATATCCATAATCCTTTTTCTCTATATCTGTTAGCCGGCTGTATTCTTTCTATAGCAAAGCCTTTTCTGTTTCAGGGCGGCTACCGGGATATTTTTTTCAATTCCCGTGGGGAATATTTGTTCTTCCTTGCGATGAGGGTTGTTCATCTGTGCCGTCCTGTTTTTTGTAATCCGCAAAGATTTTAATGCTATCATAATTTTCGGCGGGTTCCGCGATATTACCCAAAATCCCCGGCATTGCGAAGAAAAACATATCGGGTTATATTGCCGGATTCAATAAACAAATATAAAAATAAAAAACGGGAGACGATATGACTAACACGCCATTCAGTGCTACGGAAAATTACAAGGTCAAGGATATTTCACTGGCCGACTGGGGACGCAAGGAAATCAGGCTGGCTGAGGCGGAAATGCCAGGGCTTATGGCTTTGCGCGAGGAGTACGGCGCTTCAAAACCGCTAAAAGACGCCAGGATTGCCGGCTGTCTGCACATGACCATCCAGACGGCCGTGCTGATAGAAACTCTCATCGAGCTTGGAGCCGAAGTGAAGTGGTCTTCTTGCAACATCTTTTCCACGCAAGATCACGCCGCGGCCGCCATAGCGAAAGCCGGCATCCCCGTTTTCGCGTGGAAGGGAGAAAGCGAAGAGGAATACGAATGGTGCATAGACCAGACACTTTTCTTCGGAAGCGAAAACAAGCCGCTTAATATGATTCTCGACGACGGCGGCGACCTTACCAACGTCGTGCTGGACAAATACCCGGAACTGACCTCCGGCATACGGGGCATCACAGAAGAAACGACAACCGGCGTGCACAGGCTGTACGAGCGGGTGGAAAAAGAATCCCTTGCGATACCGGCCATCAACGTGAACGATTCGGTAACCAAATCGAAATTCGATAACATCTACGGTTGCAGGGAATCGCTCGCCGACGGCATCAAACGAGCCACCGACATAATGGTTGCGGGCAAGGTGGTTGTCGTGGCAGGTTACGGCGACGTGGGCAAAGGATGCGCGGCCGCGATGAAAGGGTTCGGCGCGCGGGTAATCATCACCGAAATCGATCCCATCTGCGCGCTTCAGGCGGCGATGGAAGGGTACGAGGTGATATCGATGGATAAGGCCGCCGCGATGGGCGATATCTTCGTAACCACCACCGGATGCAGGGACGTTATCGTCGGCAAACATCTGGATAAAATGAAAGATAAGGCTATCGTCTGCAACATAGGCCACTTCGACCTTGAAATAGAGGTCGCCTACCTCAACGACAGAAGCGATATCGTAAAAGAGGAAATCAAACCGCAGGTAGACCTCTACCGCTACCCCGACGGCAAGGAAGTAATTATCCTCGCGGAAGGACGGCTGGTAAACCTCGGATGCGCCACGGGGCACCCCTCTTTCGTCATGTCCAACTCGTTCGCCAACCAGGTGCTGGCGCAGATAGAGCTGTGGCAGAACCCCGGCAAATATGAAAACCGCGTTTACGTTCTGCCCAAAACGCTCGACGAAAAGGTGGCGAAACTGCACCTGAAAAAACTCGGAGTGGAGCTGGACAGGCTAACGCCGGAACAGGCTGAATATCTGAACATTCCCGTTGACGGGCCGTACAAGCCGAACCACTACCGCTACTAGGTTTTTAGTGGAGAAAGCCGGGAACCGGCAAGGAGTGAAGGCGGGGCTATTTGCGTTTAGCCTCTTTGAACCGGAAAATAGTTTCGTTTTCCTTCACCAGATGTAGCTGTTCGCGGGCGTATTTTTCCACCTGGTAGGAATCCTTGTCGAGACTCTGTATTTTTCCCAGCAAAGCTTTATTATCTTTCTTTATGGCTTTAAGCGATTTTGCGACTTTCTCTACCCTGCCGTCGATTTCTCCCTGATGCCGG
Source organism: Nitrospirota bacterium (assembly GCA_024275775.1). Taxonomy (GTDB): domain Bacteria; phylum Nitrospinota_A; class UBA7883; order JACRGQ01; family JACRGQ01; genus JAJRYM01. The sequence goes on along the minus strand of JAJRYM010000194.1, from coordinate 1,913 downwards.
TAGCCGTCCTTCTTGAAAAAGGAAAGCGCCGTTACCGCAAGCGCGAAAATCAGGCAGAGAAAGAAAAACCGTTTCGCGTTTGAGGCGGACGGTTTTCTGTTGTCGGCGGTTTTCCGCTTCGCGCCTTTTTTCGGCGCCTTTTCAGCTTTCATAGAAGGCTATCCGGTTTTGCCTCCGAAAGCGCTTTTGCCGGGGAAAACGGCGGTGCCGCCAAGCTCGTCCTCTATTCTTAAAAGCTGATTGTACTTGGCAACCCTGTCGGAACGGCATAGAGAGCCGGTTTTAATCTGCCCCGCGTTCATCGCAACCGCTAAGTCGGCCAGCGTGGAATCTTCCGTCTCGCCGGAGCGGTGGGAAATAACCGTCGTATAGCCCGCCCGATGTGCCGTCTGCACCGCTTCTATCGTTTCGGTTATGGTGCCTATCTGATTCATCTTCACCAGCAGTGAATTGGCTACCCCTTTTGCTATCCCTTTTTTCAGTATCCCCGTGTTGGTTACGAAAATATCGTCCCCCACAATCTGCACCGTATCGCCCAGCGCGTCGGTCATTATTTTCCAGCCGTCCCAATCTGTCTGCGCCAGGCCGTCTTCTATCGAAATTATCGGGTACTGCTTAACCCAGCTTTCAAACAGCTTCACAAGCTGTTTACTGCTGATAGCCTTCCCTTCCACCATATATTTTTTCCTGGAATAGAATTCCGAAGCGGCTGGATCCAAAGCTATCATGATGTCTTTGCCCGGCTTAAATCCGGCCTTCGTAACCCCTTCCAGCAGAAGTTCCACCGCCTCCGCGTTGGAGCGCAGGTTCGGCGCGAAGCCGCCCTCGTCCCCCACGGATGTCGAAAGCCCTTTCTTTTTGAGCACGCTTTTCAGGGTGTGGAAAGTTTCCACCCCCATCCGCAGAGCCTCCGCGAACGATTTGGCGCCAACCGGCATTATCATGAACTCCTGAAAATCTACGTTGTTATCGGCGTGGCTTCCGCCGTTGAGCACGTTCATCATCGGCACCGGCAGAACGCAGGCCGACGAACCGCCAAGATAGCGATACAGGGGAAGATCGCAATAGTCGGCCGCCGCTTTCGCGACAGCCATCGATACGCCCAGAATGGCGTTGGCTCCGAGGCGGGCCTTGTTCGGCGTGCCGTCGAGCGCGATCATCAGGCTGTCTATGCCTACCTGATCTACCGCGTCGAATCCCAGCAGTTTGGGGGCGATAAGCTTATTGATGTTTTTGACCGCCTTTAAGACGCCTTTACCCCCGTATCTCTTGGGGTTTTTATCCCTCAGCTCCAAGGCCTCCCTGATGCCGGTAGACGCGCCGGACGGCACGGCGGCCCGCCCTGCGGAGCCGTCCGCCAGATGCACATCGACTTCCACTGTGGGGTTCCCTCTGGAATCAAGAATTTCACGACCGGTTATAGAAACGATCTCGCTCATACGCCCTCCCTGCGATAACAACCGACAATTTGAACAAATTATTTGTTGATTTTACCTCACTTTCATTCGGCAAACCATGCCTCATTTACAATGGCGGCGTGATAAAATTATCTCCATTACTTTAAACCGGTTTTTTGCGAGGTGCGGACTGCGTATGATTCGAGGCCACGGGATAGACATAGTGGAGATAGACAGGGTGCGGCGCCTGCTTGAAAAATACGGCGACAGGTTTCTGGAGAAATTTTTCGGAGACGCGGAAATAGAGCGGGCGAAAAAGATGAAAGACCCCGCTCCATTTATCGCTTCCAGATTCGCGGCCAAGGAAGCGTTCTCCAAAGCGCTCGGAACCGGTTTTATAGATTTCGGGCTGAAGGATATCGTCGTACTGCGCGACGAAGGACAGCCGCCGAGGTTTTCATTTTCGGAAAAATTCAAACAGCTCTTCCCAGAGGCGAGACAGGAAGATTTCAGCCT
>JAJRYM010000193.1 GCA_024275775.1 Nitrospirota bacterium | reverse complement strand
CGTAACAACCAGCACTGACGCCGTGATAAGAAAAGCCGCGCCCCATGCCTGCACCTGCCAGTCATCATACGGACTCATGGCGTAATTAAACATCGTAACGGTAAGATTTGCCACCGGTTCGTTAAAGCCGCTCACGCCGTACGGGCTGTTGAGGGCGGTAAACAGCAACGGCGCCGTTTCGCCCGCCACCCTTGCGACCGCCAGCAGAATACCAGTAGCCATGCCGCCAACCGCGGCGCGGTAGATTACCTGGAAAATCATTTTCCAGTACGGGGCTCCCAGCGCAAGAGCGGCCTCGCGCAGTTCGTGCGGAACGAGTTTGAGCATCTCCTCGGTTGTACGGGTAACCACCGGCAACATGATAATCGCCAGAGAAATAGAGCCGGCCCATCCGGAGAAATGCCCCGTCGTTTGAACGACCACCAGATAAACAAATACGCCTATGACTATCGATGGGGCGGATACGAGAATATCGGATAAAAACCTCACCAGACTGCCTAACAGGCTATTGCGGCCGAACTCCGAGAGATAGGTTCCGGCCAGAACGCCGAACGGAACGGCTATAAGAGTAGCCACGCCGGTCATTAGCGCGGTGCCGGCAATGGCGTTGGCCAGCCCGCCACCCGATTCACCCGGCGGCGCGGGGAGTTCCGTAAAAAATGTCCAGTTAATGGCGGACGCGCCTCTTACGGCCACATCGCCCAGAATCCATACCAGCATGAAAAGCCCGAAACAGGCCGCCAGACCGGATAGCACCATCACGGCGCCGTTAATGAATTTGCGATAAAGAAGGAGGTGCATCACGCCCTTTCGCCCTCGCTCCGGCGAAGCCACCATTGGGCGATGCTGAGTATTACAAAGGTGATAACGAACAGCAGAAGGCCGAGTTCGATAAGCGAAGCCGTATAAATATCGCCGTCGGCTTCCGTGAACTCGTTGGCAAGCGTGGAGGCGATGGAATTGCCCGGAGCGAAAAGCGACCATGAAAGATGATAGGCGTTGCCGATAACGAAGGTTACCGCCATGGTTTCGCCAAGCGCCCGGCCGAGCCCCAGAAACACCGCTCCGGCGACTCCCTTCCTGCCGTACGGAATCATAATGTCCTTCACAACTTCCCATGTCGTGGAGCCGAGGCCATAGGCCGCTTCCTTGAGAGTCCCCGGCACCAGCAAAAACACGTCGCGGGTTACCGAAGATATGAAAGGAATAATCATAAGGGCAAGCACTATCCCCGCCGTGAGCATCCCTATCCCCATAGTCGGCCCTTTGAAAAACGGCAGGAAACCGAAATGCGAAGCTATCCATGGCTGAACGTAATCGGCCATGATGGGCGAAAGCACAAACAGACCCCACATTCCGTAAACGATGCTTGGAATAGCGGCAAGAAGCTCTATGGCCGCGCCCAGCGGAGCACGCAACCAGTCAGGCGCCAGCTCCACCAGAAATACCGCTATGCCGAGGCTTAACGGCACGGCTATTACCAGTGCTATCAGGGTTGAAATAAGCGTGCCGACCACAGGTATGCCGGCGCCGAATTTTTCAAGCACCGGGTTCCAGTCTAAGCTGGTGAGGAAGGAAAATCCGAACTTTTCAAAAGCCGGCCCGGACTGCACCCATAAAACGGCCACCATCGCCACGAACAGCGCGACAATGGCCAAGCCGAAAAAGAGCGTAAAACTTCGGAAAAGCCTATCGCCCCACGGTTTTTGTAGGGCGTCTGTTCGGCTAGTCAATACAGTCATCCTCCTTACAAACTGTCGGAGACTGCGTTAAGCCGTCCCGAATGCGGGCGGAAGCACCTCTATCAGGAACGTCCGCCCGCGTCGTAATAAGTTATTGCCAGATCGGGTTGCCGGCCTTGTCGCGAATATCTTTGCTCCATGTAGCCCTGATAAGGTCTATAACCTTTTTGGGCATCGGAACATAGTCGAGCGCTAATGCCGCCTTGTTACCGTTCCGGAAAGACCAGTCGTAAAATTTCAGAACCTCGATAGCTTTGAGCGGGTCGCTCTGCACTTTGTACATAAGGATGAACGATGCGCCTGTAATCGGCCATGAATGAGAGCCGGGCTGGTCAGTCAGTACCATGTAGTATCCTTCGGCATTCGCCCAGTCTGCGCCGGCGGCGGCGGACTGAAAGTTTTTGGATGTGGGAGCGACAAAATTACCGTCGCGGTTTTTCAAAAGAACCGAAGCCATTTTATTCTGAAGAGCATAGGCGTATTCAACGTAACCTATGGAGCCGTCCACCTTCTTTACGAAATTGGCCACGCCGGCGTTGCCTTTGCCGCCCATACCGGCAGGCCACTGAACCGCTTTCGCGTTGCCAACGTTATCAGCCCACTGTTTGCTTACCTTCGTAAGATAGTTCGTGAATATCCAAGTGGTGCCGGAACCGTCCGCCCTGTGAATAACGGCAATATCCTTGTTGGGAAGCGACAGTCCTTTATTGAGGCCGGCGATGCGAGAGTCGTTCCACTTCGTTATTTTGCCAAGATAGATATCGGCAAGCGTTTCACCGGTAAGCTTCAGCTTACCTGCGCCTACACCCTTTATGTTCACAACCGGCACTACGCCGCCCATAACCATCGGCCACTGCATGAGGCCGAACTTCTTGAGGTCTTTGGCTTTCAGCGGAGCATCCGAAGCGCCGAAATCAACCGTGCGCGCCTTTATCTGCTTTATGCCGCCGCCGGAGCCAATCGCCTGATAATTCAACTTCACACCGGTCTCTTTGTTGTAGTTATAGGCCCACTTGGAATAGACCGGATACGGGAACGTAGCGCCCGCGCCGTTGATGGTGGCGGCGTCTGCTGTCTGAACGCCCGCCAGAAGCGATGACGCCAGAAACAGGGCTGTAAAAATAGACTTTAAATTCATAACCTTTTTCTCCTTATTAAAAATAGTTTCCATTTGTAAAGATTCGGTAAAGATTCTGTTAATATTTGAGTACTCCTTTAACTCCTCCTTCTTCGTCTGTTTTAAGGACAATCAGCCGTGACCGCCGTTTCAGGCTGTCGGGAGTAGTCTAGAAATTCTTTTTAAAGGGAGAATAAAGAGAAAGTAAAAGTTTAAGGGAAATCAGGAAACGGCCAGAGGAAGCGTTACGCGAAAAATGCTTCCTTTGCCGGGGGCGCTTTCAACGTCCACTTTCCCGCCGTGAGCTATCGCGATATGCCTGACGATTGCAAGCCCCAGCCCCGTTCCTCCAACTTCGCGGGAGCGGGCCTTATCGACCCTGTAAAACCGCTCAAAAATTCTATTCAGATATCTCGGTTCTATCCCTATCCCGTTATCCCGCACTTCTATAAGCGCCTGCGTGTCCTTCCGGGTAAGTATAATGCGCACCTCGCCGTTTTCCGGGCTGTATTTCAGGGCGTTTACCAGCAGGTTGCCGGCAACTTCGCCAAGGGCTTCCCTATCTCCCATCACTTTAACCGGCTTTTCGGGCAGTTCGGAAATGATGGTTTTTCCCCCGGCCTCCGCCGTGGACAGAAGGGAATTGACCGACGTGGAAACAACGCCGCACAGGTCGAGAAGGCCGACCTCCAAAGCCCCGGTCTGCGACTCAATCCGCGAGAGTGTTAAAAGGTCGGTAACAATGGACGACAGCCGTTCAGACTGGTTTTTTATTTTTTCCAGAAACTGTTCCCGCTGTTCCTTATTCATTTCCTTATCGTCTATTACCGTTTCTATAAGCCCCCGTACGGCGGTTATTGGGGTTTTCAGCTCGTGGGATACGTTGGCTATGAAATCCCTGCGCACCCTCTCCAGCTTTTTGAGTTCGGAAACATCGTGCAAAACGGCAACCGCGCCCGAAATCACACCGTCCTCGCCCGTTAACGGAGAGGCGTTCACCTCCACGACCTTTTCGTTCGGGGAAGCCTGAAACCTCAACTCGGTTTTTTCAACCTTTTTGTCTCGCAGAGTCCGGGTGATGGTTTCGCAGAAATCTTTTACTCTTACGGTTTCCCATACCGGCTTGTTTATGCTTTCTTCCGGCGAAACGCCCAGAATTTTCCCCGCCGAATCGTTCATGTGCACGACTCGCTCCCTGTCGTCAACCGCTATAACGCCTTCCACGATGCCGGAAAGAATAGCCTGAAGCCTGTTGCG
>JAJRYM010000192.1 GCA_024275775.1 Nitrospirota bacterium | reverse complement strand
GGCGGCAATCGCCGGCAATGGAAGAAATCGCATGATGCTCATATCCGTCTCTAAAAGTTTTTTGATTTATTGCCGAAGGATACCAGACTCACGGCAGTTTTGCCCCTGATTTCGGAGGCGGTAAGAAATAATGAAGCAGGCAAGCGATGGACAGTCAGACTCATTTTTCTTTTGTGAATATTTTGCTCAGGACAAACAGACCGGCGGAACCGGCCACGATCGAGCCGAGCAGAATGCCCAGCTTGGCTTCGATCAGAAGTTCCGGGGCTTGCCGGAAAGCGAGCCCGGCGATGAACATGGACATAGTAAACCCGATGCCCGCCAGCAGGGAAACCCCGAAAATATGTTTCATCTCGATTTCTTTAGGCAATGTGGCAATGCCGAACTTTACGGCCGCCAGAGACGCCAGCGAGACGCCTATCACTTTGCCGAATAAAAGGCCTGCCGCCACACCGATTCCTACGGGAGAGTGAAATTCAGTGCTGATGCTGATGATGTCCAGCGGTATCCCCGCGTTGACGAAAGCGAAAACCGGCATAACCACGAACGCCACAAGCATTTTAAGCTCGTCCTGCATCCGGTGGAGAGGCGACTCCACGAGGCGGATGCCTTTGTAGAAAACCGATATTACCGCGTGCTGTTCGGCGCTTTCATGGGGGTCTCCGCTTTTTTCATTTTTCGAGTCGTAGATATCCAGCAGTTCCATCATCCGGCCCGTAAGTTTTCTGATTATTCGGCTGATATGTGTCGGTTTTACTTTGGCTCTCGCCGGGATAACGGCGGCCAGCAATACGCCTGCCATTGTCGCGTGCACGCCGGATTTAAGTACGGTGAACCACAAAAAAAGGCCCCCGATAAAATAGGGGAGCGATTTTCTGATTCCAACAAGATTGAATATAATCAACAGAGCCATAATCAGCCCCGCTTTTACGAGGTACGCTGTATGGATTGTGTCCGTGTAAGCCACCGCTATTATCATCACCGCCACTAGGTCGTCCACTATCGCAAGCGTTATTAAAAACATGTAAAGCTGTCTTGGCACTCTGTCTCCCAGCAGGGCCAGCGTACCTACCGCGAAGGCGATATCGGTAGCGACAGGTATCGCCCATCCGTGGGATTCGATCGGCGCGGGGTTCATTGAAAGATAGATAACGGCAGGCGCTATCACGCCGCCGAACGCGGCCAGTATAGGCAGGGCCGCTTTCCGCGGTGATGATAGCTCTCCGAACAGCAGATCTCTTTTTATCTCAAGCCCGACGGCAAGAAAGAAAATCACCATCAGTCCGTCGTTTACCCAGAGCTGGAGCGTTTCCTCCAGTTGCCATTCTCCGATTTTCAGGGCGAGCGGTGTGTGGATAAAGCTTGAATAACTTTCCGACAGCGGAGAGTTTACGGCAATCATGGCAAGCACGCTGGAAACGAAAAGAACTATGCCTCCCGCGGCTTTATGGCTGATGAATTCCTTTATCGGAACGGTGATACGGTGAAAGGATTCCTCGAACGGGGCGTTATCCCATTTTCTGGTTTTATCTTCCGGCGGTTCGGCATTCATTTGCGGACAGATGCTTTCCTTTTGCGATTCCTTTACAGTCCCGCCGGAAAACAGTCCGGCCGGGTTTGCCTGAGAATATATTTTATCCTAAAAACCGGCGGTTTACGGCTGTAAAGCAAATTTATGAAACCGTCAGGCCGGTACGGCCGGTCTTTTGAGAGCCATGCGCAAAACGAGATAACCGCATATTCCGGATAACAGCGAGCCGGCGATGATGCCGAGCCGTTCGTCGAACATCCTGTTCACGCCGGTTTGCTCGAAAGCCAGCGAACCGATGAAAAGGCTCATCGTAAAGCCCACTCCGCAAAGCAGGGCGGCGCCGTACATGCCGCCCCAGCCTGTTCCGGCGGGGAGTTTGGCGATGCCCAGTTTGACCCCCAGCCAGCAGAAACCAAACACGCCGAACTGCTTGCCGAAAAATAGACCGGCCGCTATGCCGACAGGTACGGGATGCAGGATGCTTTCCAGCCCGGCGTCCAGAAAAGGAATCCCGGAGTTGGCGAACGCGAACAGAGGCAGTATCCCGAAAGCTACCGCCGTATGCAGATCGTGCTCCAACTCGCGCAGGGGGGAGCGTTCCGGCTGTTTCGCGCCGCGCAGAGGTATGAACATGGCCAGCAGTACCCCGGCCAGCGTTGCGTGCACGCCCGATTTCAGTATGGCAATCCACATGATCACCCCGATAAGCGCGTACGGCACAAGCTCCATTACTCCGCACCGGTTAAGCGCGAACAGCGCCAGCAGGCAGGCAAGCGCCGTTAACAGCGCCACAGCCGAGAGGCCGTGCGAGTAAAACACGGCGATGATGCCGATTGCTCCTATATCGTCGAAAATCGCAAGCGAGACGAGGAAAACTTTCAGCGCCGTCGGCACCCTGTCGCCCAGCAGTAGCAGAATGCCGAGC
>JAJRYM010000191.1 GCA_024275775.1 Nitrospirota bacterium | reverse complement strand
CGCTCCCTGTAGAGCGCCAGCCCGTCGACGATTTTCGTTAATCTGTTGAGCATGTAATGAACGAGGGTGGTGGAATCGGGGATGATAATCCGCTCCACCGAAGAGTGGCTTATATCCCGTTCATGCCACAGCGGCACGTTTTCCAAAGCCGCCTGCGCGTTGGCGCGGACGACGCGGGCCAGCCCGCATACCTGCTCGCAGTTGATAGGGTTGCGTTTGTGGGGCATAGCCGAGGAACCTTTCTGTCCGGCCGAGAAGAACTCCTCCGCTTCCCTTACTTCCGTGCGCGCCAGATGCCGTATTTCAAGGGCGATGCGGTCCATCGAGGAGGCGATAACGGCGAGCGTTGAAAGGAATTCCGCGTGCCTGTCGCGCTGGATTATCTGCGTCGATATCGGCGCAGGTTTGAGTCCCATTTTTTCGCAGACGTAACTTTCAATTTTATCGCTCAGGTGCGCGTGCGTGCCGACCGCGCCGGATATCTGGCCGAAGGCGATATTCTCCACGGCTCTTTCCAGTCTTTTTCTGTTGCGCCTCATTTCGGCGTACCAGTTGGCGATTTTCAGGCCAAAAGTCGTCGGCTCCGCGTGTACGCCGTGGGTGCGCCCCATGCACGGCGTTTTCTTTTCTTCGATAGCTCTTCGGCGTAGAACCGCGAGAAAACCGTCCAGTTTTTCCAAAATCAGTTCGCCCGCCCGTTTGCAGAGCGCGCACAAGGCGGTATCCACCACGTCCGAGGATGTCAGCCCGGAATGGATGAACCGCGAATCGGGGCCGACGTTTTCGGCCACGCTCGTAAGAAACGCTATAACATCGTGCTTGACCTCTTTTTCTATTTCGTTTATCCGGTCGATATCGAAAGCGGCTTTTTCCTGAATATTTTTGAGTGCTTCCGCCGGGATGTTGCCAAGCTGTGCGTGCGCTTCGCAGGCGAGAATTTCCACTTCCAGCCATGCCGCGAACCGGTTTTCATCCGACCAGAGCTCGGCCATTTCCGGGAGACTGTACCTGCCTATCATTATTAGACCTCCAGAATTTTCCCCGGCATGTTCTGCGAGGCTATTTCGAATTTCACCGGCGTATCGGCGTAAAGCGATTCCGCGCCAAGCCGCACAAGTTCTTCGCGGTTGTTGGTTTTGCTCAGATGCGCGAACACAACCTGCCGAAGACCGTTGCCGCCGGCCTGTTTCAGCATCTCCACGCATTCGTCGTTGGAGATATGGCCTCCTCTGCCGGCTATCCTATCCTTGAGATGCCACGGATACGGCCCGATGCCGAGCAGTTCTTCGTCGTGGTTCGATTCGACAACCGCCAGATGCGCCTGCCGGAGTTTTTCTATTATGCTTACCGTCACGTAGCCGATATCGGTTATCTGCAAAGCGCGCCGCCCGCCGGATTCCAGCAGAAAAGCGACCGGCTCGCTGATATCGTGCGGGATGGCAAACGGCAGAACCGTTATATCGCCTACGGTGAAACTCTCATCCGCCGCGATTATCCGCGCATGTCCGTTTCCGCGCAGTTTTACCGGCCCGTTTTCGGCCGTGCCTGCCGTCATGTAAACCGGCAGGGAGTATCGGCGCGAAAGAACCTCCGCTCCGCGTATATGATCGGAATGCGCGTGAGATACGAGAATGGCCGACAGCCGGGCCGGATCGAACTGAATCGACTCCAGCCGGGTTTCGATTGTTTTGGCCGCAAAGCCGGCATCTACCAGCAGAGCGGAACTTTCCGTAAAAACGAGACTGCTGTTGCCTTCGCTCCCACTGCCCAAAACGCAAAGTTTCATTAAAGGTTTTCCATAACGTGATAAAGAAGGGGAAGCATTATCTCATGATGCCCGACCAGATGGAATCCTTTTCCGCCGTTTTGCACCGGCCGTCCCACCACGTTAACGGACGGCCTGTAATGCACCGTCATATCCATGTTTACCGTGGTGAAGTTTTCCACGCTGTCGCCGAGGTTGCGGGCCGCGCTGAGCGCCTTTATGAAAACTTCCGGCAGGATTACCGCCGAGCCGACGTTGAAATAAATCCCGCCGTCGGTCAGTTTCTTCAGAAGCGCGGTGAAAATTTTGAAATCGTCGAAACTCTTTTCGCCCAGCAGAGCGCCATCCGCTTTCGGATGAATGTGCGTTATCTCGCACCCGATGGATGCGTGCACCGTGGCCGGGATTCCCATATCGGCCGCCGTGGCGAGGATGCTTTTGTCGGCATGCTTCATATTGTTGTCGAGTATCCACCGGCCGAGCGCCTGCCCGAATCCGCAGTCGGGATATTTTTTTAAAGCGGACATAGTATGCTCGGCCGTCTCTTCCACCATGCCGAACCGGCCGGTTTTTATCTCCTGCGCTACGTCTTCGGACGTTTCTCCGATGAGCGCGATTTCCAAATCGTGCACGGCGCCCGCGCCGTTGAAAGCTACGCCGCTTATGAATCCCCGTTTAAGCCAGTCTATGATTATCGGCGAACAGCCAACCTTGATGACGTGCGCGCCAAGCGCGAACATTACGCCCTTATTGTCTCCGACTGCTGTTTTGAAAAAATTGGCGACTTCCAGAAAATCGACCGCCTTGAGCTGAGCGGGAAAGAGATCGGTTATATTTCCGGTTTTTTTGTAATCGTCCAGACGGCAGAAATCGCTGACGGAAACCTTGTTGTCCCGCTCCGATATCGGATAGTTTTTCAGTTTGCCGAAATCGGCCCTCTCGTACTCAGCCATCGTTCCGCATTATCCATCATCCCGCCCGATTGTAAAAGCAAAAGAGCACGTATCGGTCGCCAGGGTGGTCAGGCGACGTCGGTTATGTCGAAATCTGGGAACAGGATAACGGCGGGATGGACTTTCAAAGCCTTTCCGAGGACGATAGCTCTTTCCCTGCCGATTCGTCGCGCGCTGTTTTCCAGTGCGGAGATATTCGGCTGGCTTATGCCGCTCAATTCCGCCAGTCTGCTCTGACTGAAACCTTTCAGTTCCCGGAGCGTTTTCGGCATCTCTCCCGGCGTTATCCTGATATTTACCCGCGCCCGCCTAAAATCCTTTTTCTTCATACCGCGCCTCCGCAATCAGAATATCCCGTGGCTCCTTGCATATAT
>JAJRYM010000011.1 GCA_024275775.1 Nitrospirota bacterium | reverse complement strand
TACGGCGTGAGCGGCTTTAACGAACCGGTGGCAAATCTTACCGTTACGATGTTTAATTACGCCATGAGTCCGTATGATGACTGGCAGGTGCAGGCATGGGGCGCGGCTTTTCTTATCACGGCGTCAGTGCTGGTTGTTACGATTTTTACGCGAATGATTGTGAGCGGCAGGAGAAAAGATTGAACGACATATACAAGGTTCCGGGAGAAATTAAAATCTCCGTAAGAAATCTCGATTTTCATTACGGCGACAAGCAGGTGCTTTTCGGCAACAGTCTTGATATAGCTAAAAACAGAGTTACGGCGTTCATCGGGCCGTCGGGTTGCGGAAAGTCAACCCATATTCGAACTTACAACCGGATGTTCGACCTGTACAAGGGGCAGAAAGCTTCCGGTGAAATCCTTATGGACGGAATGAACCTGCTCGACCCCAAAGTGCCGACTCAGGAATTAAGACATTCAATAGGAATGATTTTCCAGAAGCCGACCCCCTTCCCGATGAGCATTTTCGATAATATAGCCTATGGCCTGAAACTGCACTCTAAAATGAGCCGTGGCGAACTGGAGGGGAGAGTGGAAACAGCGCTGAAAAAGGCGGCTTTGTGGAATGAAATGAAAGACAAGCTGAATCAATCGGGAACGGCCCTCTCCGGCGGCCAGCAACAGCGGCTTTGCATAGCCCGCGCCTTAGCTGTGGAACCGGAAGTAATCCTCATGGATGAGCCCTGCTCGGCTCTCGACCCGATATCGACATCCCGCATTGAAGATTTGATTTTTGACCTGAAAAACCGGTATACAATAATTGTTATTACCCATAATATGCAACAGGCGGCGCGTGTTTCGGATTTTACGGCCTTTTTCTATCTGGGAAAACTGGTTGAGTTTGGAAAGACGAGCTCCCTGTTTACTTCACCGGTCAAAAAAGAGACGGAAGACTACGTAACCGGCCGGTTCGGATAAAAGGAGAATCGAATGTCAAAACATCTTTACCGCGATATGGAGCTTCTCAAAAAAGCGTTGCTCACTCTCGGCTCGATGGTGGAGGATGCCATCAATAAGGCGGTTATAGCGCTGGTGGACCGCCGCTCAGAACTTACCCATGAAGTAATAACCGGAGATGACCTTGTCGACGATAAAGAGGTCGAAATTGAAGAGCAAGGGCTTAAAATTCTCGCTCTGCATCAGCCTGTGGCCGCCGACCTCCGTTTTATCGTAGGCGTTCTGAAAGTGAATAACGATCTTGAGCGGATGGGCGATCTCGCCGTCAATATCGCCGAACGGGCGGATTACCTTGCCAAAAAAGATGTGATTGGAGTTGAGCTGGATTTTCCGCGCATGGCGGGCGCCGTTCAGAAGATGGTTAGGTTGAGTTTGGACGCGCTTGTAAACAAAGATACCGATGAGGCAAAAAAAGTTTTATTGATGGACGATGAGGTCGATGCTCTCAACAGGGATATGTTCGTTATTCTTCAAAATGTTATGAGGAACGACTCCCAGACCATAAAACGGGCGGTTCAGCTACTTTCGGTTTCCCGCCATCTGGAACGGATAGCCGACTTGGCTACGAACATAGCCGAAGATGTCGTTTTCATGGTGGACGGCGACACAATCCGCCATAAGACAGAACATTATCTAGAGTAAACGGGAAACCGGCCGTCAGTTACCGCCGGCGCGGGAGCCGGTATTTTTACTGTTTATCGCAACGGCGGTGAAGATACTGCGGGCTTAATTACAGCCCTCGCCTTTTCTTGTTTTCTTCCTCGTAATGCCTTTGATAGACGATATCCCACTCTTCGGTGCCTTCCCGTATATCGCGCCCGTAGGAACTGATGGTTTTACGCACGGAGGCCTCTATTTCGTCTTCTATACTCAGTTCATCCGTGAGCACTTTCACTACCTGAAGCCGAAGGTCGTTTTCTTCGATAAAATATTCTATTCTGTCGTCTTCCAGCAGGGCGTTTAGTATCTGCTTGGAAAGGTGATTTATTTTTTCCCGTGTAAGTTTCAAAGTATCAGCCCTCTTTCGCGCGCGAGTTTATTTTTTATCATCTGGAACACTTTGCGGTAATTAATGTTGTTTTCATCTATTACCTCTTCCTGCTCCCTCAGAATCTCCTTAACTTCCTCGTTAAGCTTGTCCTCGACCATCAGGTCGTTGGTTATGGCGGCATCCACAATCTCTTCCGCCGATAACGGATCGCATTCAAACTCTATCGCGTTCTTCTCCTTGAGCTGTGTGATGATTTTGTGAGACAGGTACTTTACAATCTCTTTATTAAGTTTCATTTTCTCCCCTTATACTTTTGCGCAATCTTTTGGCTTGTGAAACGCCAGAAAGTCAACCAGCCGTTCTCCGTCGAGCCCGGCCGACAGCAGTTTTCGGCGGGATCCCTCAATGCCGTGATAGTCGCTTCCGCCGGATACGGCCAGCCGGAACCGGCCTGCCCAATCCAGGCATCTACGCACTTCTCCGGGGCTGTGGGACGGATGGAAAGCTTCAATTCCGTCCAGCCCCTGTTCCACAAGTTCGGGAATAAGGTCGGCAGTACTGTTCGCGTAAGGATGCGCGAGAAAAGCCGTCCCTCCGGCCTTGTGAATCAGAGCTATGGCCTCGGATGGTGAAAAATAGTTGACGGCTTCGTAATAATTGGAGCGGTCGCCTAAGAAATGGGTAAAGCAGTACTCCAGACTAGGCACCAGACCTTTCCCGGCCATGAAACGGGCCAGATTCAGGCGGTTATAGGAACCTTCTCCGATATACTGCCCGATTTCATCCCTGTCTATTCCCATACCGGATGCTTTGTTGACCTTGCCGATGATATCGAAAAGCCGTTCTTTCCTTCTTACCGCAATATTTTCAAGAGTTTCCAAAAGCTCCGGCAACTCTGTATCCACAAAATATCCGAGAATATGGGTTTCCCTGCCATCGGCGGTGGCGGTAAGTTCTATACCGGAAATAAACGATACTCCGCCGTATTTCCGGCAAACTTCGTGTCCTTTTACCGAATCGTGATCGGTAAGAGAAAAAAGCTTTAACCCGTTTTCGGCGACAGCATCACATATAGACTCCGGCGTATCCAACCCGTCGGAAAAAGTCGAATGAATATGCAGGTCCGCAACAATTCTTTGCATTAAATCTATTCCTCTTTTTATGCTTAACCATTTTCAAGCTTTAAATTATACTACATCCTAATAGACTGTTGAAAGGTCTGAAAGATAAAACCGGACTGTTGAAGCAAAATATTAATAATGATCGAAGGATAACCGTTATGGCCGGCAGGGAAAAAAAGAGACTTGGCGATCTTCTGGTCGAAGCAGGGGCGATTACGCAGGAACAGCTGATGACGGCCCTCAAGCATCAGAGAGAGAAGGGGCTCAAGCTGGGAAGAGCCATGATAGACCTGGGATATCTTACAGATACCGAGATTATTCATAACCTGGCCGACCAGCTTGGAATCGAAGTGGTTCAGCTGGATGATTTCGAGCCCGACCTGACGCTTCTTAAAAAAGTGCCGGAAGCCACGGCGCGCAAATACCTGCTCTTTCCGCTGTCCAGAGAAGACGGATACATAAAGGTGGCGATGATGGATCCTCTTAACCTGCGGGCCATCGACGAGCTGACCATTAAACTCCATGCCGACATCAAGGTGGTTATCGCGCCGGAAGACCAGATTGACCGGGCGATAACTAAACATTACGGAATAACCAGCTCCGTGCAGGAAGCGCTAAGGGCGCTGAGGGGCGATGAATATGTTGATACCGGAGAGGATGAGCTCAAAATAACGGATATCTCCGCCGCGCCGACCGAGCTTGCGCCTGTGGCCAAGCTTGTTGAGACGATAGTCCGACAGGCTGTTAACGAGCGGGCGAGTGATATTCATTTCGAACCGGACGAAAACAATCTTATTGTCCGAAACAGGATTGACGGCATTCTTTTCGTCGCGGCCGTAATCCCAAAAGCGCTTCAGGCCGCCGCCGCAAGCCGTATCAAAGTAATATCGGATATGGATATAGCCGAAACAAGAATACCGCAGGACGGCCGATTTAAACTCCTGCACAACGAAAAACCGGTGGAGTTTCGTGTTTCATCCTTCCCTACCATTTACGGGGAGAACATAGTGCTTCGAATTCTTCACACCGATGCCATTAAAGCGGAGCTTTCCGACACGGGGCTTATAAGCAATTCCCTTGATAAAGCGCTACAGCTTTTCAAGGCGCCGTTCGGCATAGTGATCGTCACCGGCCCTACCGGAAGCGGTAAAACAACCACTTTGTACGCGGCTCTGAACCTGCTTAACACTACCGACAAAAACATCATTACCGTTGAAGACCCGGTTGAATATCGTCTGGCGGGGATACGGCAGTCTCAGGTAAATGTTAAGGCGGGGCTCACTTTCGCCAGCAGTATGCGTTCCATACTTCGTCAGGATCCTGACATAATAATGGTCGGCGAAGTTCGAGACCTGGAAACGGCCGAAATAGCCATCCAGGCCGCCATGACCGGCCATATGGTGCTGACGTCGCTTCATACCAACGACGCTCCCAGCGCGGTTGTGCGCCTAAGCGACCTCGGCGTGGAAACCTTTCTTATTGCTTCCGGCCTTGTGGGAGTTATCGCGCAGAGACTGGTGCGCACGATATGCAACACGTGCAAACGCCCCCTCACGCCGGAGGAAGCGAAAGCGAAGATTCCCAACATAGGAAGTCGCACTATCTACCAAGGAGACGGGTGCATCGATTGTAAAAAAAGCGGTTATTCGGGCAGACTCGGCATTTTTGAAGTTATTACGATGGATGAACAATTGAAGGCTCTGATTTCCAGAAAAATATCGGCCTCGGAAATAAAGGAGTACGCCCGCACAAAACAGAAAATGATTACGATGCGGGAGGACGGGTTGGAAAAAATGCTTAAAGGCTTAACCACTCTTGAGGAAGTCAAGCGGGTTACGGCGGATTTTTAGAGGGAGACTGTTTTGCCGGTTTTTGTTTACAAAGCGAGGTCGCGGTCGAAAGCCGGTACGTTTGAAGGGGAGATAGAAGCGCCAACTAAAAACGACGCCGCCGCCAAACTTTTCCAGCAGGGTTATTTGCCTTCCTTGGTCGAAGAGAAGGCGGGACAATCGGGTCTCTCTTCTCTTCTTGACATGGAAAAATTCAAGGGGAAATTCGAAAAAATAACGATCGAAGATCTTATTTTGTTCACCAGCCAGATGTCCACTCTGTTCAAAGCCGGCCTTCCGTTGATGTCGATATTTGACGGTCTTATAGAGCAGACTTCGAAAAGCAGGCTTAAACACGCCCTGACGGACATCAAGTCAAAAGTGGAAGACGGTTCGACAATGAGCGAAGCCATGAAGAGCTATCCGGATCTTTTTTCCGGCACGTTTAGAAGCATGGTAAACGCCGGAGAAGTTTCCGGCACGCTGGATGAATCTCTGGAGCGGGTTACTCATCTGATGGAACGGGAGTTTGAAACGGAAAACCGCCTCAAGGAGGTTACTAGATATCCCAAAATCGTAGTGGGCGCGGTAACCATCGCGGTGACGGTTCTTATGTCGTTCGTGGTGCCCAAGTTCATCATCATTTTTGAAAAAGCCAAGCTCGAGCTTCCTCTCCCTACGAAGATTCTCATATTTATAAATTATCTTTTTCAGAATTACTGGTATATCGGCCTGCTTATCCTCGCGGGGGTTTACGTTGCCTTCACCAATTATATTTCCACAAAGCACGGGCGGTATCAATGGCATTACTATACGCTCAGAATCCCTGTTATCGGCGACGTTATTTCCAAGGTAAAGTTCGGCCAGTTCTGCAACGTGATGGCCAATCTTCTGAAATCAGGTATTCCCATTCTTGACGCCATAGAGGTGGCCGCCAAAGCGGCGGGCAACGATTACCTGATGACGATTTTTGATAAAGTCGGTGCTTCAGTCAGGGAAGGGTCGGGCATGGCCGAGCCGATGCGGGAGTACAGTATAATTCCGAAAATAGTTGTTCAAATGATAGCGGCAGGCGAACATTCCGGCTCGCTGGACGATATGCTTTTGAAAGTAGCCCAGTACTTTAATGAGGACGCAGACAGAAGCATAAAGAAACTTTCGTCTCTAATCGAGCCGGTGCTTATTTTCGTGCTGGGCGGAATCGTTCTGTTCCTGGCGCTGGCCATATTCCTGCCGATGTGGGATATGACCAAAATGGCGCACAGAGGATAGCGTTGTAACGGGAAAGGGGAAAACAGGTGGATGTAGCAATTCTGTTTGGAAGCGAATCAGACAGGGATACAGTGCGCAAAACGACCGATATTCTGGACAGATTTTCGGTTTCGTACGAAATGTTCGTGACTTCGGCGCACAGGTCGCCCGGCAGGACGTTGCGGTTGATAGCCGATGCCGAAAAAAAAGGCGTAAAAGTTTTCATCGCCGCGGCTGGGCTTTCAGCGCATCTGGCGGGGGTTGTCGCTTCCCGCACGGACAGGCCGGTTATAGGCATTCCCATTGAAAGCGGCCCGCTGAAAGGCATGGACGCTCTTCTTTCAACTGTTCAAATGCCGAAAGGCGTTCCGGTGGCGACGATGGCCATCGGTTCGCACGGCGCGGTTAACGCCGCTCTTACCGCCATAAGAATACTATCGCTTTCGGACGAGGTTTTGGCGGAACGGCATCGGGCTTACATAAAAGAGATGGAAGAAAACACGGGAGCCTGAAAAGCCGGCCTTACAGATGGTCTCTGATTTCCGTAGGGGTCGGAATATCCACTTCATCCTTCATTTTCTTGTATTCTTCGTCGTTCGGTTTTTTCCAGTAGTCCGAAGCGCAGGCCGAGAAAAGTAGCGCCATAAGAAGAAGAGGCAGAATTTTTTTCATTCCCTTACTCCTTGCGCAAGGAATCTCTGTTTTTATTTTAGACCGTTGTCGGAAGTTTCCACCGGCTTAAAGGTCTCACCGTACTTCCTGCCGTAATAGGCAAGCCTTTCCTCCATCGTCATCTTCCTGTCGGGAGATTCCGGCATTCTCCGGCCGGTTCTATGCGGAGGCGCGGAGGATCTTCTGTGCGGCGCGCCCGCGGACGAACCTCCAGCCGGTCTTAATTCGGCTTTTCTTCTTGGCGACCGAGGCGCCGAGCGAGGGCCGCCGGCAACCGGTCTGTGTCCGGCGGATTGCATGGAAGGCTTGCGGTAAACGCCGGCCTTGTCTTTCTCAAGCTCGAAATCAATATGTTCCACCGAAATTTTCTGGTCTATGTAATCTTCTATTTCCGGCAGATGCTCCACATAATCTTCGCACGCTATTGTGTAAGCCGTTCCTTCCGCACCGGCGCGGGCCGTACGGCCTATGCGGTGCACGTACGCGGCAGGGTCTGCCGGGACGTCGTAATTGATGATATGGGTTACGTTGTCGATATGAATTCCCCTCGCGGCAACATCGGTCGCCACCAGTATCGGCGCGTGGCCGGATTGGAGCTGTTCCATGACGCGAAGCCTTTTCTTCTGATCCACGTCGCCGGTGATGACGCCGGCGGCTATCCCGTTGCCTTTCAGTTTGTAGCCGAGCCTTTCCGCCGTTCTTTTCATGTTGGTGAAAATGATTACCTTGGGCATCTCCTCCTTTTGGAAAAGGCTGAGAAGCAACGGAAGTTTTTCTTCCCTCGAAACGTGGAAGAGCTTCTGTTTTACCTTGTCCACGGTTATCTGGTCGGGCTCTATTTCCACCTCCACCGGCTCCCGCATGAACTGCTCGGCCAGCCTCCTTACGCGAAAATCGAGGGTGGCTGAAAATATCATCGTCTGTCTTTTGTCCTTTGGGGGAGCCTTGTAAAGTATGTAGCGCACGTCCGGCATGAAGCCCATGTCGAACATTCTGTCCGCTTCGTCCATTATCATGAAAGTAACGTCGTCCATCCGCAATTTTCCGCTTTTAAGATAATCTATAAGCCTGCCGGTTGTCGCGACGACGATTTCGACGCCTTCCCGTAACTTCTTTTCCTGCTCGTCATAACCGACCCCGCCGAAAACCGCGATCGATCTGTACGGCAGATGTTTGCAGAGCTGAACCGCCTGCTGTTCCACCTGAACGGCCAGTTCGCGCGTAGGCACCAGAATAATCGCGCGGGTACGGCCTCCTTCATCGCCGCTTGCTATAAGCCGCTGGATAACGGTGATGAGAAAAACGGCGGTTTTGCCGGTGCCTGTTTGTGATTGCGATATAAGGTCGTTTCCGGCCAGCGACTCCGGCAGGCTTTGCTCCTGTACGGGAGTGCACCGTTCATAACCGATTTCTTCGATGGCCTTAAGCAGTCTGTCGTCGAGTTTAAGAATCTTGAATCTCATAATGTCCTATCGTCGTATGCGGGAGTATCTATGGAAGTTCTTACCAGAATTAGCGGATTCCCTTTCCGCACCTGATGAATCTTTCCTATTATTTCATATCGGAGGCTGGAAAGGGGAAAAATTTTCCGTCCGGAAAACGGTAACGTGCCGGAGGAATGAGCTGAGAGGTTTATTCGAAAGAGTTTATGAATTGATCCATTTCTTTTCTCTGTGTTTCGGATGCGCCGCCGGCGCCTTTTTTGGCCGGCGCCTTTCCCGGTTTAGGAGCGGCAGGCGCTTTGCCGGAAATCTGTTTCGCAACTTCTCCCTTTAAAGCGTTTACGGCTTTTTCGCTCATCTTTCCGCTTATCTTCCCGGCCTGTTTTTTAAGATTTTTCATCGCTTGGGGCAAATCGCCCGCACTCGATGATATCTGGTAGGTTACGTCCATTATCTCTTTTGCGATTATCGAATTTTTCCGTACGCTTTTTTGCATATCGGGGAAAAGCCCCAGCGGGTAAAGAAATATGGCCAGAAAAAAGACCCATTTCGCCGCCCCCATTATCGCGCCGGCCCCTCGGTTTATTTCCGCCGGTATTTTGCCAAGCCCGAAAATCTTCTGCGCCACTATGCCAAGCAGTCTCACTCCGATGTAAATGAAAATGAACAGCAGGAAAAATGTAAGAAGGTCGGCAATCAGGTCGGCTTTTACGAGTTTTTTGACCATCGGCGCCGCTATCGGGTGAAGCCATATCGAGCCGAAATAGCCGGCGATCCAGGCGAATACGGAAAAAAGCTCCTTGATGAAACCCTTAAACGCGCTGTACAGCACGCAGACGGCAAGAAAAACCAGAGCGGCTACGTCAAACCAGTGAAATTGCATTCCGGCTATTGTGTTGTAACAGCCGGTGCTTAATCAAGCAAAAAAACGAGCTGTCTTGCCTTTTAAAAAAACAGGCGGTCTCCCGGTATGGCGGTTTATTGATGCGCGCTTTAAATATACAACATTGTTTGGTAATATGTAGGCGTAATGAGCGTCGTAATTAAAACAGTCGGAAGCAGGAAATACGCCTATCTGGCCTACCGGTCGGGCAAAAAAGTCGTTCAAAAATATCTGGGGGCGGCCTCAAGCCCGGCGGTTGCCGCAAAGCTGAAAAAACTGGAAGCGGAGAAGAAGGTTCCGAAACGTTTTTATTTTCTGTTTTGGGATGTAGAGCCGGCGGAACTCAATCTGCAAAGGTACGCTAGGTATATCATCGAGCGGGTTCTGGAAGCGGGCGGCCTCGACGCCTTTTTATGGATACAGAATATCTACCCAACGAATTTGATTGCCGAAATATGTTTGACCGGCAGAAAGATATCCCGGAAGTCGAAAAATTTCTGGTCGATATGGCTGAATCTTGAGCAGGAGGAGTCCGGCTGTGCATCCTGAATGCCTTCCGCCAAACGGCCTCAAAGTGCTGAGACGGCTTAACGCTCTGGTGAAGGCTCATGAGTTTGTGCTGGCGGGCGGCACGGCGCTTACCTTACGTATAGGCCACAGACTGTCCGAAGACCTGGATTTTTTCACGGAAAAACCTTTTTCCACTGAACGGCTTTTTGTGGAAATGCAAAACCTTAAGTTGAGTCCGGCGGTCATGCAGGAGGAAGAGGGGACGCTGGTTACGGTCGCCGGAGGCGTCAAAGTGTCCATGATGCGATACGAGCATCCCTTTATCGACAGGCCGGAACGTTTTCGTGGAATTCCGGTAGCCGGTATTGTGGATATAGCCTCCATGAAAATAATCGCAATAAGCCAGCGCGGCGCCAAGAGGGATTTTGCCGACCTGTATTTTGTTCTGCAGGACGTGCCGTTCTGGAAAATCGCGGAAAACATGATGGAGCGTTTTGGCCCGGACAGGATAAACCCCGTCCACGTGGGAAAATCACTCGTCTATTTTATCGACGCTGAAATCGACCCGGACCCGCGCTATCGCGTAAATAGAAAGCCAAAATGGGAGCGGATAAAATCGTTTTATAAAAAGAACGTTCGGCAGATGGTTCTCGACCTCCACACGGCAAAAGAGAACATCGCGGAAGGCTGATTGAAAGAGCGGCTCAGGTAAAGCGCCGAAAAGTTATGAACTGGTTTGCAAGGAGAGGCAAGCAGAACGAGGCGCGCGAACTGTCGAGAGAAGGAGCGTAGGTTAACGCCGAACTTTCAGGTTTTCAGCCTTTGCCTCCCACGCAGTGGGTGGCGTCCCCAAGGGGATTTGGTCACTCTCACTCAGCCGTGTCCACGCCCTCGTTCGCTCGACCCCGATAAGCTCCCTAAGTTCGCATGCGCTCACTTGCCCTCCCTCTTCAGTCGGGCCGGGAGCTTACTTT